>JBFWWY010000001.1:0-25092 GCA_050245935.1 Phycisphaerae bacterium
GCGCCCGCCGACGCCGCGACAACCAAGCATAGTAGGATGCGTCCGCGACGCATCATTCACCCCAATTTCCAATCAGACTCACAAATCTTCGTGAACGACTGACCGGCTGAGAGGCGGTCCCCCACTTTGTCCGTAGACGCCGGCTCTTCTGCTCCCGCCGACGCCGCGGCAACCAAGCATAGCAGGATGCGTCCGCGACGCATCATTCGCCCCAATTTCCAATCAGACTCACAAATCTTCGACAATGCGACTCCGTGCGTAGGGTGGGTAGAGCGCAGCGAAACCCGCCGTTGCAACCGCGTCAACATACAAGACTCAATCCACATCAACCGGAAACACCAATCGCTCGGTGACGTTACCCAGCGTCACATCCACGTAAATCTCCCAATACCCCGGCATGTGAAAATTCATGCCGCGCACCGCATACTTCCGCGGCGAAACCTCTTCCACCTCCGGCGACACCAGCATCCCATGCCGATGCGCGGGCATGTCGGCATCGACCCCGATCGCGAGCTTGGCAGCTTCCGTGTCCAGCGGATTCACTTCGACTTCCAGATCGAATAACTGATTCATCGGAACCGGATTCTTGTTCGTCCGCAACGAAACGCGACACCGCTCCAACGGCCCGGTACGCGTCATGACATCCGCTGTCGCGGTTTTCTCGCTCAAATCGTCCGACTTCGCTTTTTTTTCAACAGGTTGCGAGGTCGGCGCCGGTGAATAGGACGAATACGGCCATTCCGGCATGCCTTCTTCTGAACGCTTAATGTCTTCGCAATACCACCGGCTGCCGAACACGCGCAGAAATTCGCCTTTCGGCGATAAGGTCTGCAACCGGTGATGCCCCCAATCGACAATCGTGATCGCACCGTTGTCATCCACTGCAATCCCGCGCGGCTTGTAGAACTGCTTGCGGCCGAGGCCAGTGCCCTCCTGCGAAAGCTCCCTTGCGCCCGTTCGAAATGAGGCTAGAAACACGGCGTTACCTTGGTCCGTGGCAAACACGACTTCGCCGGGTGGCGCAATCGCGATACCAGCAATATCCCGGCCCGCAACCGCAGGTTCGAGTTGTGCGCTAATGTCGACTACCGTGATCTTTCCATCGGTGGAATCGATAAAGGCACCAGCCAGTGCGCCGGCACCATGTCTCGCCGCAATAATCGGGAGATTCCGCGCAGCTTTCGGAACAGGGCCGATCGCCAGATCAAACGCATCAACGCGCACATCCGAATCATTACTCAGGGATTTCTTGCTGACGAATTCACCGCTGTATGTCATCACCACGAGTTGACCATTCGCCGCGTCCAACACCCCTAACCGTTCCTCCGGCAAACGCACGATATCCTCAGGCGTCACGGCCCATTTCAGCGAGTCGCTGTCTTTGTCTTTGAGCTTCGAAACATCAATCTCATACAAAAACCGCGCCATCTGCGGATTAAACCGCAACGTCGTCTCGCTGCGATGATCGATGTGCCACACGCTGATGCGTCGTCCCGCCGGGTCGCAGACGAACAGCCAGTCGCGCTCCGGATCGTAGGTCATCCCGCCGATGGTGATAAACCGCCCCGGCGTGCGGCCGTAGGCGCCGAGATTGGTGATTTCGATCGGCGTCGGCTGGCTCTGGTCGAAGATGCGCACGCGCGACGTTTCCGGCTCGCTCGTAAACAGCAGCCGTCCGTCGATGTGAATCTTCTCGCCGAAGTGCGCACTCTGCCCCGGCTCCGTCTGCTGCCACCCCGCGATCGGCGAGGTGTCTTTCGGCGCAGTCGTGAAGACCTGCACGCGATTCTGAAACGATTCACCGACGGCGGCGTACTTGCCGTCGCGCGAAATCGCGATGCTGTCGGGATAATGAAAATGCCCCTCGCCTTGCCCCGGCTTCACGACGTGCAGGCCCCACTCGTAGCGCACCTGCCCGTCGAGATCGAAGACCTGAATGCGGTGGTTCATGCGGTCGGCGACAAACAACTCATCTTTGTAAACCGCAATCCCGCACGGCTCCGCGAGCAGGCCGGGGTAGTAGCCGCGGGCACCGAACGACAGCAGGTGCTTGCCGCTTCCGTCGAATTTCTGGATGCGGTGGTGATCGGTATCGGCGACGTAGATGTTCCCACTCGCGTCTACTGCGATACCGCGCGGATTGGTGAATTGACCGTCATTTCCGCCATATTCGCCAAACGTCAGCAGATGCTTGCCGTCGTAGTCAAAAACCTGCACGCGGTGATTGCCGGTGTCGGCGACGTAGACTTTCGACTTGTCGCACGCGATCGCGCGGGGCACCGCGAATTCGCCGGGACCGACGCCGCGCTTGCCCCACGTCGCGGAGATGTTCTCCCCTACATGCTGCACCTGTGCGCGGCGGGTCTCTACCACAAAGAACGAATTCCCGGTGGGCGTCGAAGCAATTGCGCCGGGAACGGGCCAAATTCGTGCGTCGTCGGGTGACGTCGTCGAAGATATCACAGTCGAATTCTTTTCGATGTCCGCGAATGGCACCAGGTGGACAAACGGCGCTTCCAAAAACGCGATGGCGAGGTCCGCATCCGCAAACGCCAGCCCAGCTGGTTCGTGAGGCGTCTCAAACTGCGCGACGAATTTGCCGAATTGCAGCGATTCGGGTTCGTCGGCAAGTGAGGACTGTGACAAGGTAAGGACCATCATGATGGTCAGGTTCGCCAACAGCCGAAATCGGTGAGTTTGAGGGCCGGCTAAAGATCGCTGTATCGTCGGAGTTAATCGGTTCTTCATGAAAAAGAGTGTAGCAGGCGGCTCACATCGCGCGAAATCCGCAATAGGGGATCTGAGCCGTTCAGACATTTGCCGGGACGGCTCTGATCGCTCCCATGGAGAAGTGGACCGGTTATGGAGCGACCGAGTACGCACCGGCGAGACGCCGATGCTCCCCTGCAAATCCCTTCCTTTGGGGCGGCGTAACAAGCCGCCGTCCCCACTCGGCAGAACGACGGGAAACCCCTATGATGTGGGGCTTGCGCGAACCCGGGGGTTCGAGGCAGACGGTACCAGCAACATTGTGGATTTATGAAACAGGCAAATATACGAAATATTGCGATCATTGCGCACGTCGACCACGGCAAGACCACACTGGTCGATCAGATGCTGCGTCAGTGCGGACAGTTCCGCGAAAATCAGCTCAAAGGCGAGCGTATTCTCGACTCGAACGATCTCGAGCGTGAACGCGGCATCACGATTCTCTCCAAGAACATCGCGATTCAATATAAAGACATCAAGATCAACCTGATCGACACGCCTGGCCACGCGGATTTTGGCGGCGAAGTGGAACGCGTGCTGAAGATGGCGGACGGCTGTCTGTTATTGGTGGACGCTTTCGAAGGGCCGATGCCGCAGACGCGTTTCGTGCTGCGTAAAGCGTTTGAATATGGTCTTCAGCCGACAGTCGTCATCAATAAGATGGACCGGCCCGACGCACGACCGAACGAAGTTATGGACGAAGTGCTCGACCTGTTCATCGAACTGGGTGCCGACGAGGCCGGTCTCGATTTCCCAATCATTTACGCCTCGGCTGTGAAGGGCTGGGCCTCCGCGCATGTCGACCAGATCACCGAAAACATGCATGCACTGTTCGACGCGATCCTGGAATATACCCCGGCACCGGAAGTCGATGTCAACGCACCGGTTCAGATGCTGATCACGACACTCGACTACAGCGACTACGTTGGCCGCATCGGGATTGGTCGCGTGTTCGCCGGCACGCTGCACGCGGCGGACCCCGTCATGGTCATTCACCGCGACGGAACCCAAATGAAGGAACGAATCGGGGAGTTGTTCGTTTTTGACGGATTGAGCCGGAAAAAAGTCGATGCGGTGCCTGCCGGCGATATTTGCGCGGTCGTCGGTTTGGAATCGGTCGACATCGGCAACACGATCTGCGACCCCGAAGACCCGAAGCCGCTGCCGCTGGTTCGCATCGACGAGCCGACCCTGCACATGACGTTCCGCGTCAATGACTCGCCGTTTGCCGGTCGATCCGGAAAGTACGTCACGAGTCGGCACATTCGCGACCGTCTTGAGAAAGAACTGCAGCGCAACGTCGCACTTCGCGTCGAGCCGGGACATACGCCGGAAGAATTTCACGTTTCCGGTCGCGGCGTCCTGCACCTTTCAGTGCTGATCGAGAACATGCGTCGCGAAGGCTACGAACTGGCCGTCGGGAAGCCGAAGGTCATCTTCCGCGAGCTCGGCGGCAAGAAGACCGAGCCGATCGAACTCTGTGTGATCGACGTCTCAAATGAGCACGTTGGAAGCGTGATGGAAATGATGGGAGGTCGGCGCGGCATCTGTACCAAGATGGAGCAACGCGAAAACATCACCCACCTTGAATTCACGATCCCGACGCGCGGCCTGATCGGATTGCGAAACCGCATGCTCACCGCGACGCAGGGCACTGCGATCATGCACCACGTTTTCTACGAGTATGAATACCTCCGTGGATCGATCCCGTCGCGCACGCTGGGCGTGCTGATTTCGAATGAGGCAGGGCAGGTCACAGCGTATGCGCTGGATGGCCTTAAAGATCGTGGGGAAATGTTCATCGCCCCCGGCGCGCAGGTCTATCCGGGTATGATTGTCGGCGAGCATTGCCGCGAAAATGATTTGAACGTCAACGTCGTTCGCGGCAAAAAGCTGACGAATATTCGCACGACTTCGTCCGACAAAAACATTATTCTCAAACCGCCGCGCGAGCTTACCCTCGAAATCGCCCTGGAGTTCATCGACGACGATGAACTGATTGAAGTAACACCGGAAGGCTTGCGACTTCGCAAGCGGCTGCTGTCAGAAGCCGATCGCAAGAAGGCGATGCGGAAGGAGCGCGAAGCGGTCGAAGGCTAGCATTTGCGGTTTCCAAGATAGGGTGGCGCGCTGCAAAAAGGGCGTCGTCATCAGGGGCCGATTACTGTCGGCTGCCCGCCCCAAATTGAGGTGATTTTTAGCTCTCAGTCGACGTTTTCCGGACGCGCTGGTCAGTGTTCGGCGTAGGCAATGACCTTGCCGAGCGCGCAATCCGTCGAAAACTGCCTTGATTGGTGCCAATCCCCCGCGTATTTTAAGTGCTTCGCATAACGCGACACTTCTCGAATTCTCGGAGGGTTTGAAATGCACGGGAAAGGTAAGGGCGCGCGGCACTTCCGCGCTCGGTTCGTTTGCATTGGCGGCCTCGTCCTCGGAACGCTCCTCACCGGTAACGCGACTCTTCAGGCACAGTCGGTCGCCCACGACTGGAATGAACAGCTACTCGCGGCAATTCGACGAGATTTCGCAAGGCCCACAGTACACGCGCGAAATCTTTGGCACACGTCGATCGCGATGTACGACGCATGGGCGGTCTACGACCTTCACGCGTTCACCTATCTCACTCACGAGTACCACACTGCGGCGGATGTGGAGGCGGCGCGCGAGGAATCGATCAGCTATGCAATGTACCGAATCCTGCGACATCGCTTCGCTTCCTCGCCGGGCGCGGCGCTTTCGCTCGCCGCTTTCGATGCCATGATGGTCTCGTTAAGTTATGACATCAACATCACCACCACAGTGGGTAATACGCCCGCTGCTGTGGGAAACCGAATTGCGGCAAATGTCATCGCGTTTGGTTTGAGCGACAATTCCAACGAACAGCTCGGATACGCGAATCTCTTTTACTTCCCGGTAAACCCGGCGCTTGTCGTCACACTTCCAGGCAATCCCGACCTTCTGTTCGTCAATCGCTGGCAGCCTCTCGCGCTCGATTTCTTTGTCGATCAGAACGGCATCGTCATTCCACTCGGATATCCGCCCGCGTTGAGCCCGGAGTGGGGGATCGTAAAGGGATTTTCGCTGACAGATGAAGATCTGACGATTTACCAGCGCGGCGGATTTGATTACTGGGTCTACCACGATCCGGGTCCGCCGCCGCTTCACGGCACGGCAACCGAAGATGCCTTCAAGCAAACTTTTGAGAAGGTCATTGAGTATTCCAGTCTGCTCGATCCGACGGACGGTGTCATGCTCGACATCGGACCCGGCGCGCGCGGCAACAACACATTCGGTACCAATGACGGAACCGGACATCCGCTCAACCCGTTTACCAACCAGCCGTATGCACCCAACGTGGTCCCCGCCGGCGACTACTATCGTGTACTCGCAGAGTTCTGGGCGGACGGTCCCAGCTCGGAAACGCCGCCGGGTCACTGGAATTTCATTGCCAACACGGTCATGAGTGCACCCGGATTCGAGCGTCGGTTCCGGGGACAAGGTCCGATTCTCGATGAACTCGAATATGAAGTGAAGCTCTATCTCGCGTTGAACAGCGCCGTCCACGATGCGGCCATTTCCGCGTGGGGAGTCAAAGGTTGGTACGATTTCGTGCGACCCGTTTCCGCGATTCGCTATCTGTGTGGACTCGGACAATGCTCGGATCCGATGGGGCCGTCATTTCACCCAGGCGGCATCCACTTGATCCCCGACCTGATCGAAGTGGTGACACCTGCGAGCAGTGCGATGGGTGAGCGGCATGAGCATCTTGCGGCCGATGTCGGCAAGATTGCCATCAAAGCGTGGCGCGGTCCGGACTTCGTTGTCGATCCACAGGTGGACACAGCAGGGGTTGATTGGATTCTTGCGGACAACTGGTGGCCCTACCAGCGCCCGACGTTTGTTTCGCCGCCGTTCCCCGGCTATGTGTCAGGACACAGCACATTCAGCCGCGCGTCGGCGGAATTGATGTCGCTGTTCACCGGTTCGCCGTATTTCCCGAATGGACTGGGCGAATTCCACTGTCCTCAGAACGCGTATCTGGTATTTGAAGAAGGCCCCAGCGTCAACGTCACCCTCCAATGGGCGACGTACGGGGACGCTGCGGATGAGTGCAGTCTGTCCCGCATCTATGGCGGCATTCACCCTCCGGCCGATGACATTCCCGGCCGCTTCATCGGCCGTGCGGTAGGGCACGACGTATTCCGTTTGGCACGGGCGTACTTTAACGGTGCCGTATTGCCGATCTTCGCCGATTGCGAAACCGGACCGGGTTCGCAGGGCGTACTCAGTGGTCAATGCCTCCGATCCGACAAGGACGGCGACAATGACATCGATGTTCACGACCTGGCGCAAATGATGATTGACGCCGGCGCATAAGCGAGCGGCCGATACGGTGACAACAAAAAACCGCCGCAGCGCTGCGGCGGTTTTCTTTTTCCGCTTGTTCGGTAAAGCCGGATTTCAAGCGGCGGAATTGACTACGCCTGCGGCGGTTGCGGGCGCTTCATCGAGCGCGGCGGCCGCGGTTCGTCGCCGTTTTCGTCCGCATCATGCGTGACGAGCATTGCCTGCATGATCTGCTCGCTGACGTTGTTCATGCCGCTTGGGCCGTACGGCACCATGAGCACGGTCGCCTTGTTCCGCGCACCAACAACCGCGAGCGTATCGTAATGCTGCGTGAGCAATACCATCTTGGTCGCTTCTTCCGGCGAGATGCCGGCCTCGGCGCAGGCTTCGACCGACTCTTTGAGACCGTTGGCAATCGCGAGGCGCTGCCGCGCAATACCCACACCCTGCAGTTCCTTCGCGCGCGCTTCCGCTTCGGCATCGGCGATGGTGCGAATCTTTTTTGCTTCCGCCTCGAACTTCGCGGCTTCCCGCAGGCGCGCCGCCGCGTTCACGTGGTTCATCGCTTCCTTGACCTTCGGGTCCGGCTGGATGTCGTTGACGAGCGACTGCATAATTTCGTAACCGAACTGTCGCATGGTGTCTTCGAGGCGATCCTTAACGGCCAGCGCGATTTTCTCCTTTTCGGAGAATACGTGATCGACCGGCATTTCCGGCACCAAGGCGCGCACAGTGTCAAAGACATACGAACTCATTTGTTGATGAGGATTGCTGAGCTTGTAGTGCGCGAGCTTGACCGCTTCGTCGTTGTCTTCAACAAAAAATTGCACCGCGATCAGCAAATCTACGAAAACGTCGTCTTTTGATTTCGATTCGATCGTGATTTCCAGTTCGCGGATGCGGTGCGAAACGCGTCCGGCCACCGTGTCGAAGATCGGAATTTTGAAATTCAAACCCGGCCCAGCGATTTTGTTGAACTTGCCGAAGCGCTCAATGACTGCGTGCGTCTGTTGTTGCACCGTAAAGAGGCCGGAAAAAACGACGATCAATAGAAACACGCCGATGACACCGCCAGCGATCAAGTAACCCATGGGAGCTTCCTTTCCTGGGAAAGAGTTGTTATTCGTCTTCGGGTCGCCAGTCAAATTCTGCCGAAAGCAGCCTCACCGCGACAGAGTGTACCGCGTCCTGCAGTTCCCACGACGGGATTTCGACAGTGATTTCCACGCCTGTCGGAAACTGTTCGATTTCGAGGACGCCTTGATACGCGGGTTCACCGCGCTTGCCGACAGCGCGCACTTCATAGCGGACGTCTCGCAGCGGATAGCCGGCGTTGAACAAGGTCAGTTCGATCGGCTCGGTGCCGATGAGCCGCGTCCCGCCCCAAGCCGATTGTCGTTTGAAGTAAAGGCATCGTGCCTGCTGCCACGGTTCCGCGCCTTGCGGCGTTGCCAGCGGCTCCGGATGCGCCATTCGGCCGGCGTCGGGCTGTGCAGCGACCGCGCCCGTCAACGACAGACCGCAGTATGCGCAGAATTTCGCAGATGCGGTGACGGATCGTTTGCAGCGCGGACAGTCGTTCACAGGAGCACCTCGGGAGCGGGTCGGCGATAATCGCCCATCCTCGCAGCCGACGAATACGGCCGCGCGCGAGTTCCCCGCTTTATATGAGTAGTGTAGTTTTCACGCGGGCAAACGCCACTACAACTTTTGTTCGTGTTTGGAATGATCCGCGTCGCTGGAAATTCGAGATTTCGGCGAATTGTGCGCGAATATCACGCTCTAGACGGGAAAATCTGTTCGTGTGAAAACGTCAGCCGCGCGGAAGAATCGACAAATATTCCCGCCATGGACCGACAGCTTCGCGATACTGATACGCCATCGATTTTGCGATCTGGTGAATGTGGTTGAGGTCGTGTACGACCCACGTGGCCAGCAATTGCTCAAGCGTGACGCTGCCGAAAGCGGGGTGCGTGCCGCGTAGCGCAAGATTAGTCGCGTCGAGGTGAAGTGCCGCAAGCGACACGAGATTTTCGGCGCGAAGTTCAGCGAATTCCCGTAGTAATTCGTCGATCGTACGACCTTTGCTTGCTTCGTACATCGCGTAGCGATCAAACGGTGCAAACGCTTGCGACTCGCCGTCGTCCAGAATCATCCGAACGCGAACCATCCAGTCCGTTTTCTCGCCGTGTATCAGGTGGCCGACGACGTCGAAGGGGGAGAACGTGTCTACGCCATAGTTATTGCTAACCCACGGCGCGCTCAAGCCGGACAGCATGGCACGCAAAACTGATGGCGTCCGCTGCAGGATTTCGACGGCGTGTTGAAGATTGAACTGCATCAGACGTGTCGCTCGCAGGTCATCGTAGCGCTTCACCCTTCTTGACGGTTGATGCGGGCGTCCCGCCTGTACGTGCACGATTAAAATCTTAGCATTCGCTATTCCTCCGGCGTTTCGACGAGTGCCTTGAGTCGATCGAGCCGGCGATCCCACTCGATTTCGACTTCACGCATCCACTCCCGCACCGCAGCGAATTGATCTAACGACAGATTGTAATGCTCTTCGCGGCCGCGTCGCGTTTTGGTGACGAGACGCGCCTTCTGCAGGACGCGAAAATGCTTTGCGACCGCCTGACGCGTGATGTTCAGCCGCTGCGCAAGGCCGACCGATGTGCCGGTTCCCTCGCGCGCAAGGATGCTGATCAACTCGCGCCTTCGCGCGTCCGCGAGCGCGCGAAAGGCGTCGTCGACAGTTAGCACAGTCATACGCGCTTCCGCTCCGCAAACAGGTCATAGAGTTTCGCGAGCTCTTCGGTCCAGCCGAATTCGTTATCTGTTCGCGCACGTTTGGCGAGCGCTTCCGGCATCGCGGCAAATCCCGATTCGCGCAGCGTCAGCTTTGTGCCGTGCGGATGATCCTCCAGCACATACTCAACGTGCAGGTAGAGCGATGCGTCTACTTTGATGTCCTTGATTGAGAGGAACGGCTGCCATTTGAAGACAAAGCGCTGCTGCGGCTCAACCGCGACGACTTCGCCGTCACAGCATTCGTCGAACTGTGCCCAGTAGTAGGAGACTTTTCCGCTGGGCTTCAGGTCGATTTCGGTCTTGGTGGAAAACCACTTCGAAACCTGCTCCGGGTCGGTCAGGGCTTTCCAGACTTTCTCGCGCGGCGCTTTCAGCACCATTTCTCGAACAATTTCATCGGGCACGCTCATCAATCGTTTCCTTTTTTTTGTCGCGGCATTGCCTTTGATGGTCCGCAACCGATTGGTTGCGTTTCGCAACTATAAGCAACCGTTCGGTTGCGTGTCAACCGGCTTGACCGAATCGCGGCGCGACGCGACGCTAGCGAGATGCAGCGACTGCCTTACGACGAGCCCGATTTGCCGCCATTCGCGCCACCGCCACACGCTGGTGCGTGCGATACAAACTCTGAATTTGAAACGATTTGCGCGCATTTCGCCGAAGACCGTAATGCCCTCGGCGGCGGTGCGTCCGTGCCGATCTTCCAATCCTCGACGTTCGTCTATCCGAGAATGGCGGACTTCGACGCCCGCAAATCCGGCGACTCGAATTTTTGGGAGTACACCCGCGTCGGCAATCCAACCACCGCGATCCTGCAAGCCAAACTCGCCGCACTCGAAAAAGGAAACTGGTCTTTCGCAATGCCCAGCGGCATGAGCGCCATTTCCGCGGCGCTCAATGCGTGCCTCAGCGCCGGCGATCATGTTGTCGCGCTGGAACGCTGCTACTGGCCGCTTACGCGGTACCTGCGAAATTACCTGCCGCGATTCGGCGTGACTGCGACGCTCGCCGCCGAAGCGACCGCCGACGCGGTGATCGCCACGATCCAGCCGAACACAAAAGTCATCTATCTTGAAAGCCCGACAAGCGGCACATTCGACGTGCTTGACCTCGATCCGATCATCGCAGTCGGAAAAGAGCGCGGCATCGCAACGATCTTCGACAATTCGTGGGCGTCGCCGTGTTTCTTCAACCCCCTCGAGCACGGTATCGACATGGTCGTTCACAGCGCCACAAAATACATCGGCGGACATAGCGACGTGGTCGCGGGTGTCGTCGTCGGGCGCGATGAGATTTGGAAACGACGCGTTTTTCGTGAAGTCGAGCTTGTCGGCGGAACGATCGATCCGTTCGCATCGTGGTTGCTGTTGCGCGGATTACGCACGCTGGGCCTGCGCATGGAGCGGATGCGCGACAACGCGCTCGCGGTCGCACGTCTCCTTGAGAATCACGAGAAAGTGCGTCGCGTACGGCATCCCGGTCTCGAATCGCACCCGCACTACGAACTCGTGCAGAAATACTTTACCGGCACCGGCAGCTTGTTTTCCTTTGAGCTAACGGATCAATCAAAAGCAGCCGCATTCGCATTTGTCGACGCGCTGAAGCTTTTTTCCATCGGCGTAAGCTGGGGCGGTCACGAAAGTCTCGCGCTTGCCGGCGAATATTTCAGTGATCCGAACGATCCCGCGTGGGCGATCAGGTTGCATTGCGGCCTGGAGAGCGAAAATGATCTGCTGCGAGATGTCGAGCAAGCGCTCGCAAATGTCTAATGTAGGGTGTGTTGGCGTCGCGCCAATAAGTAATGAATGGTGCGCAGGACGAATCGCGACGCTAACGCACCATTCGCTAGATTTGCTTGGTAGCGTTCACGAACTCAGTGGCATTCTCGGTGACCGGGCGCGGCGCTCACAACGGCTCGGCTGGAGCCTCGCCCTCCCACCAACGGTAGCGGTCGTGCCTCCGTGCCGACCGCCGCGCCACGGGCGGACATTCAAATTGGAGAACACCTTGTCCCGCGAATTCATTCACCCGCTTGTCAGTCGCTACGCATCGCGCGAGATGGTCGAACTCTGGGGGCCGCAACACCGGCACGAAACGTGGCGGCGCGTCTGGGTCGCACTCGCCGAAGCGCAGCGCGACGCCGGCCTGAACATCAGCACGAAACAGATCAACGCAATGAAACGCGCGGTCGCGAAAATCGACTTCGAAGCCGCCGCCAAATATGAGGCCGAGACGCGGCACGACGTCATGGCTCACATCCACGCGTTCGGCGACGCCGCCCCGAGCGCGCGGGGCATCATCCACCTCGGTGCAACGAGCATGGACGTCGTCGACAACGCCGACCTCGTGCTCACGCGCGACGCAATTGATCTCGTCATCGGTCGCCTCGCTGCCGCGATCCAGCCGCTGCTCGACTTCTGCGAAAAATACGCCGACCTGCCCGCGCTCGGCTTCACGCACTTACAACCGGCACAACTCACCACCGTCGGCAAACGCGCCGCACTCTGGCTGCAGGATTTGATGACCGATCTGCGGCGGCTGTCGGAGATTCGCAAGGAACTCCGCGCCCGCGGCCTCCGCGGCGCGACCGGCACGCAGGCGTCCTTTCTCAAGCTTCTCGGCAGCGCGACAAAAGTCCGCAACATGGAGCAGCACTTCACAAAATCGCTCGGCTTTGACAAATGCTACGACATCTGCGGCCAGACTTATTCGCGAAAAGTCGACATTGAAGTCATCAACGCGCTCGCGTCCTTCGCCGCCGGCGTACAGAAAATCTGCAACGACATCCGCATCCTCGCGATGCTCAAAGAAATCGAGGAGCCGTTCGGCAAGAAGCAGGTCGGCAGCAGCGCGATGCCGTACAAACGCAATCCCGCGAAATGCGAACGGGCAACCGGCCTCGCGCGGTATCTCATGAGCCTTGCAACGTCGCCGCCGATGACGCTCGCCGACCAGATGCTCGAACGCACGCTCGACGACAGCAGCAACAAGCGGCTTGTCTTTCCCGAGGCGTTTCTCACCGCCGACGCACTCGCGATTCTGCTGCACAGCATTTTCGACGGCCTCGTCGTCTACCCAGCCACGATTCGCGCTCGCGTGATGGCGGAGCTGCCGTTCATCGCATCGGAAAACATCCTCATGGCCGCCGTCGCACAAGGCGGCGACCGCCAACAACTCCACGAACGCATCCGCGATCACGCCCAACAAGCCGGCCAACTCGTCAAAAACGAAGGCAAGCCGAATGATCTGATCGAGCGACTGCAAAAAGACCCGGCTTTCGCGGGGATTGATTTGTCCAAAGTGCTGGAGCCGGGGGATTATGTGGGGCTGGCGCCGAAGCAGACGCGGGAATTTGTGCGCGGCTGTCGGCGGGAATTGGGTAACATGAAGTTGCCGAAAGTACAATTGAGCACAATTTCAGTTTAGGTCGCTTTGTGGTTGTCTCCTTGTGATGTATCAGTGGCGATACCTTGAAGAATCTTCGCGCGATTGGCATGGTGCGTTAACGTCGCGATTAAGTTGTGTAGGGTGCGTTCGCGTCGCTCCCAAAAAATTCAATCGTTAGGGGATTCGACGCGACGCTAACGCACCATTCTGTCACGATTTTAGCATCTGCTCGCGCCATCGGGATGGTGCGTTAACGTCGCGATTGAGTTGGTCGTCTGTTCGATATTTCCAGCGCGACGCGAACGCACCCTACGAAATTGAATTCGTAATATCAGTCCCCATCCGGAACGGCCAGGGCACCCGCCCCCGTGCGGTAGCCACGGGAAGCTCAAATGCGTTCGCTGCGCTGGAGTTGTGCGAGATCGCGAATGTCGACGTCGCCGTCTTCATCGCGATCACAAGCGATCCCCATTTCCGTGTCGCCGTGCGGCGATTGATCCGGCCCGTTCAAAACAGCAATTGCAAGTATCGCATCGTCAGCATCAATCGTGCCGTCGTGATTCAGGTCGGGTTCGTACGTGAATCCAATGGCAGCGAGCATGGGACGTATTTCCGGATTCTGCATGAAGAGCCGCCAACATAGTCCGCTGCGAAAATTCTCGATCATCACCACAATCGGTGCCTGATCAATCGAAATGAAATCATCCGCAACCCAGTCCTCTGTTGGATTCAGCGCGTCGTAAAACCCAAAGGGGCTGTTGAGCTGCGCACCATAAGTGTCATAAAGATAGCGAAGGGTTTGCAGCGATTCGGTCGGCGTATAGGGCATGGCGGACAGCGCCGCCGTCGGGGCGATCGTGCCATTGTCGAGCGTCGGCGCGTGCGGCAAATACTGGTGCGGACCCATCGAAGCGGTCAACCCCCAGAGCCAACGGTGATACCCGACAAACCGACGCGGATTATCGATCGAGTACGCGCGATGAATCCGTGACATCGCGCGACCGGTTACGAAATAATTCGTGAATGCATCGCGCTTGAATCGCGGATCGAAACCCAGCGCGGAATAATGCGTGAAGAAGAGCGGCCCGCCGAGCGGTTCGCTCACGTCCTGCACGATACCGTAGTAGGAATCGCCGTTGGCATAAGCGGGTCGGCTCGCCCACCCTTCGTAATACGATTCCGGCGGCATCGGATGCGTCGGCGATGCGATGGCGAGCAAGTAAACAATCATGGCTTCGTGATAGCCCCGAATTGGCAGATCCACAGCCCAGCCGTGATTCGGAGACCAATGCCACCAGAGCGTGAGACTGTCCGGATCGCGACGGAACCAGTCCCACTCGATGGCTTCCCACATCCGCGTTGCGCGGTCGCGAATTGCAATTTCGATCGGCGCATCACCGTTGAAATACTGTCGTACGGTCAATAGCCCCTGCGCGACAAACGCCGTTTCAACCAGATCCGCGCCGTCGTCGAATTTGCCGAAGACATGCGACGCGCCGGTTGTGCCATCGACAACATGGGGCCACGCGCCGTGAAACCGATCCGCGACGTCTTCGAGGAAGGTGAGCATCTGATAGATGCGAATGGCCGACTCTGCGCGCGTCGTCCAGCCGCGCTCGGTGCCGACGACAATCGCCATCAACCCCATGCCGCTCCCGCCGACCGCGACTTTGTTTGCGTCCCACGGTTCGGGAATCATTCCGCTGACGGGGTGTCCCCCATGCCAGAAATAGTTGAACGTTGCATTCTGAAGCTGATCGAGCAATTCCTCATCAGTGAGGCCGTTGTATTGCGCGGGTGCCGGTACGCTTCGTGCGGTTTCGCCGACGAGGGTCACCGCGCTGAGCGCGTAGTAGCGCGTTTTGGCGAATGGCCCTACGTCAACAAAGTGACGATCTGCGATCGGCGTTGTCGTCAGTTGTTCGAACGGACCGGAAGCGTCATCGCTGGCATACACGTGGTAGCCGAGGAGTTCGTCATCATGTACCGCGTCCCAGGTAATTTCGTTGCGATCGAGAAGACCGAGTGTCGCAACACCGGAAGGGATGGGCGTCGGCTCGCTGTATTCGAGTCGAAGATGATCGACATACATCGTGCCGCTGGTGCCCGCCATATTTTCGAAAACGATCGCGCCGAGAAATGACAAGTCGCGCTGACTGCGATCGTTGAGCGGGAAGCGAATCGTCTGCCACTGTGCGACTTGTGTCGGCGGTGCAACGGCAGGCTGCCAGGCGCTCGGCGGATCCCAATTTCCCGAGTAAACACCAACCAGCCCGGGCAAGGCGGTTGGCGTTTCAACAAAAACGTCAAGCAGGAGTGCGTCGAAACGCGACAAGTCGTAGTGCTGATTCTCTTCGATGATGTGAAAACCAAACTCAATCTTGCGGTCAGGCTCGTTGGTGAATGAAAGCCGAACGAGCCGTTCGCCATCTGTAGCAAACGGCGCGCCGTCCGTCCCACCGCGCAAAACGTCGAGGGTCAGGCTCGGGTCGAAACTGCCGGGATAGAGTTGAATCGCAGTCGCGAGCGGTGCCTCGAAACCAGCAACGCGCACAAACGGCTTCGCATGCGCGATTGTCGTACCCATCGCGAGCAGCGCTGTGGCGAACCGGCCGATTGACCGTACACGCATAAGCATGGACGCATTGTAGCAGGTTTGATGCGTCGATTTTCGCTTTAGTCATTGTCCGGGCACCGTCTTGGACAGCCCAGTGCGCGGGAAAAATCCAGCGAAGGAGGCTCACGCCACGCTTGTGGTTGCTTTCGAAAATTATGATTCCGCCGCTCAGGTTCCTACAATAATCGCTTTGAATGCTTGCAGTGAGCCATTCAACTCTTCCTTTGTCCTTCGCCTGTCGTTGGCTCTCCTGATCACTGCGTCCCAGAATTTGTATGCCGGTGAGGCGATCGTTCTCGCGCCCGATTTTGCAATCAGCGTCCAGCATGAAGGCCTGATCCACCCCACGCAAATCACGTTTGGCCCCGATGGTCGGCTTTATGTCGGTGTGCAGTCAGGGCAGATCTACGCCTTCGACTATACGCCGCGCGGCGTGAACGGCGGCGCGGCGCTTGTCGCGAGTGGCGTCGGAAACCTGCTGCTCGGCATCGGCTTTGATTCGACGGGCAGTCTGTACGCTTCTTCCAACGAAGGCACTGACGACAGCGGCTTCCTCGCGCGAATGCGTGACACCGACGGCGACGGCTTTTTTGAAACGATCGATAAGTTCGTCACCGGCCTGCCCAATCGCGGTCATCACAACGACCAACTCGCGATCGACGGACGCACGCTCTACGTCGGGATGGGCTCACGCAACGATGACGGTGACGTGGATGACGTGTCGCCGATTCCTGCGGCGACGATGTTGCGTGTTGATCTGGACGCGGTCGACTTTTTATCGTCGAGCAATCTGCCGACGGTGTATGCGCGCGGCCTCCGCAATCCGTTCGGCGTCGCGCTGGATGCGGCAGGGCGGCTCTGGTGCGCTGATAATGGACGCGACTCGCCGCTTACGCAGGAAACACTGCATCGGATCATGCCGCACGCGCATCACGGCTTCCCAGCGGAATCCGCGCCGAGCGATGCGATCGCGCCAATCACGACCCTCGGCCTCGGTACCTCCGCGAACGGCTTTGATTTTTATCCGTCAGATGGACGGTGGGGGACCGCGTTTTCAGGAAATATTTTTCTGACCCGTTTCGATTTTGAGTTGAATGATCCCGAAGGCATCGGCCAGGATGTGGTGCGCATCATGTTGGATGAAGCGACACCGGGTTTGCCGAAGGCGACCGTTGATTTATTCGCGCGCGGTTTACGTCGACCGCTGGATGCGGAAATCGATCCGTACGGCAATTTGCTCATCATGGAATACGGCAGCTATTCCGGTGCGATTCCGGGCCGCATTCAGCGTATCGCGGCATTGATCGGCGCGGACCACGATCGCGATTCCGATGTAGACATGCGCGACGTTGCGGCGTTGCAGACATGCTTTGCCGGTACATTTGCACCTGAAGAGCCTTCGAATTGTGCAACGTTCGACAGCAATGTGAATCACAGCATTGATTTTGCTGATGTGCTTGCTTTTCTGGCGGTCTTCGCGGGAACCTGATCAGGTTCATGCACATCGCATCGCATTCCACGTCACCAAGTCACCCGACTCGGTGAATTCCACTCCGCCTCGGCTAAATGACTTCGTCTTCTTCCTCGAACTCGCTTTTTCCACGGCCGCTGATTGCAAATTCCGTCGCGCGAACTTCACGCATGACGGTGACCTTGATTTCTCCGGGAAAGGTGACAAGTTGCTCTTCGATTTTTTTCGCGATGTCGCGGGCCATTTTGAGAGAGGAGCGGTCGTCGGTGCGAACCGGATCAACGATCACGCGCACCTCGCGACCCGCTTCGATCGCATACGCGAGCTTGACGCCTTCGAAGGACGTGGCGATCCCTTCGAGCTCCTGCAGACGCTTGACGTACCGCTCCAGCGATTCGCGCCGTCCGCCGGGGCGTGCCGCGCTGATCGCGTCCGCCGCTGTCACGAGCGGCGTATACGGGTGCGTCGCGGGAATGTCATTGTGATGTCCGCCGATCGCATTCAATACCGGAGCGGGTTCGTTGTAGCGTCGTGCCAGGTCGGCACCGGTCTTCGTGTGCGATCCTTCGGCTTCGTCGTGCGGGATCGCCTTGCCGATGTCGTGGAGGAGGCCGCAGCGCCTGGCCAGTGCTTCATCGAGTCCCAGTTCTGCCGCCATCAGGCCGCAGAGATGGGCCACTTCAATGCTGTGTTTGAGCACGTTCTGGCCATAACTTGTGCGGAACTGCAACCGCCCCAATACGTCCAGCAGCTTCTTGTTGACGCCGTTGACATTGGCTTCCAGCGCCGCGTGCTTACCAGCTTCTGAATTGCTGGCTTCCACTTCTTTCGTGACTTCCGCAATGACCTCGTCAATGCGGGTCGGGTGGATACGGCCGTCGCGAATGAGGCGGTCGAGCGCGCGGGCGGCAATCTGCTGCCGGACCGGATCGTAGCAGGAAATGGTGACGACGCCTGGCGTGTCGTCGACGATCACCGTGACGCCGGTGGCCTTCTCAAACGCACGAATGTTGCGACCTTCCCGGCCGATGACGCGGCCTTTCATGTCATCGCTGGGAACGTCCACCGTGCGCACGACGGCCTCGCAGGTATGATCCGCCGCAAATCGCTGAATCGCACCAATCGTGATGTAGCGGGCCTTTTCTTTCGCGTTGTCTTCCGCGTTCTGAATGATGCGTTCGACGATCTGTCCCGCGTCGTGCTCCACTTCATTTTCGATTTTCGCGAGGCACATTTTCCGCGCTTCTTCCCGCGAAAGTCCGGCAATCCGTAGCAGTTCGGTTTTCTGCGATTCGAGGAGCCGGTTGGCTTCTTCGCGGTTCGCTTCAATTTCCTGCTCGCGCTTGGCAATATCGGCCTGCACACGATCGAGATTGCGTTCTTTGGTGTCGAGTACGTCGAGCTTTTTGTCGAGCGTATCTTCACGTTTTTCGAGTCGTTTTTCCGCGGCTTTCAATTCGTTGCGGGTGCCTGCGGTTTCCTTCTCAAACCGCTCCATCGTCTCCAGCAATTTTTTCTGTGCCGTCACTTCGGCTTCGCTGATGATCCCCTGGGCCTTCTGATCAGCCTCACGAAGTTTCACCGTGCTTTGCTGTTCGATTTCCTTCAGCGAATTCTGCAACCGCGACTTACCGATGAACCACGACCCGGCTGCGCCGAGTCCCGCGCCTGCCACCAGCAGGACAAAATGCCACACATCCATAGGTCAATCCACCAATCATTTGCTAAGTCTTTGAAGGTGGGGTGTGTGATCTGCGACATTCGGTTGGCGCGGTGAAATTCGGTCCTGCGGGAACGAATCGCCGGCCCTTGTTTCCGCAAATCAGCAAACAAGAATAAGACGTGACCCTGCGTTGGATCTACCAACGTTAGTGCGCAGTGGAAATCGGCAGGTCCCTTGGCGGAAGAAGACGGAAAATGAATGTATATGAGCCAATCACCTGGTGTTTCCCGATTTATGACCGATCGGCATAAGCCGAGCAATCCGAAGTATACTGCGTGCCAAAGCGTTGCATCCCGAAAGCCGGGGCCATTCAGACTCTTGTATGGCACTCCACGAAGCCGTACCTTTTCTCTCGTCCCCTCAATATAAACGTAGGGTGCAAATCCCGCTAGGGGACGGTGAGCTTCGCGGAACATTCCGTCCACTCAGGAGTTAGAATGATGGCGGCCTTTCAATTTGCACGCCGTATTTCCTTGCGGGAGCGGAGCGCCAAGGGTAGCATCAAATGAAGAATATGGATCGGCGAGGATCAGAAATCCAGACGAATGACCTCCCTCGCGACGTGGAAAGTCGTCCGCGATTCCGCGCGACGAGCGTCCTGCCGCATTGGGTTGCCGCGTTCTCCCTGGGAATTTTGGCAACCGTAGCGCTGTTTCGCGGCTTGGAGTCCACCGAGCGGGAAGCGGTCGCACAGACCAACGGAATGGCCGGAGCCCGCGGCGTTTTCGCGTTCTCCGGTCAACTGGACAAAAATCGCAACGGCCTGTTCATGCTGGATATCGAGCAGGGGACAATTTGGGCCTATGAACTCGAAGAAGCCGGCGGAGGCGTGCGTCAGATGCGACTGGTCGCAGCCCGCTCCTGGTTGTACGACCGCTATCTTCGTAACTTTAATTGTGCCCAACCCACGTATCAGCAAGTACAGGACCTCGTCGCACGAGAGCGGGCACAGACCGTTGCCCGTCGCGGCGGTGGCCTGCAGGACGAAGAGGCCACCGGCGATGGAAGCGAACCCAACCTTCGCATACCTCCTGAAAACCCCTAACCGACATCGAGGAAGCTCTGAATGGCCAAGCCTTTTTATTCGCTCGAAGAAGTTGCCGATCTTCTCGGCAAGTCCAACGACGAAATCACCGCTTTGGTTCGCGCCGGCGATCTGCGCGAGTTTCGGGACTCGGGGAAGGTGTTTTTCAAGGCCGAAGATGTCGAGAAACTCCGAAAATCCGGCGACTCCGGCGAGATCACGCTCGACTCCGTCGACGCCGACTCCTCCGATTCGTTGCCAACCCTCGTAGACACCTCCGGCGGTACCAGCATCATCGGCTTGTCAGACATGGATGATGCCGAGTCAGGCGGCAGCGGCGCGCCGGCGGCCAAAGAGGGCACCTCGCTGCCCAGTGGCATCGGCGTTTTCGATGACGACGAATTGGAACTGGACGACGACCCGATGGCCGCGACGCAGGTGACGGCCGCCGCGGGCGCTCCGGGAAGTGTTTCGCTGGAAGGCACCGGAAGCGGCTCCGGCCTGTTGGATCTGACACGAGAAGCAGACGACACCTCCCTCGGTGCTGAGTTGCTCGACGAAATTTATCCGGGTGAAGACGATGCCGCCGCCTCGAAAGCGGGTTCGCGAACCGGCTCCGCCGCCAAGAGCGCAGCGGGGGCTTCGCGCGGCGGCACCGCGATCGAAGACGCCGCCGACGAGGAAGACGAAGAAGCGGTCGAGGAGGAAGAGGTTCTGGTGCCCGCCCAGCGGACGTATGCAGTCGCCTACGATCCCCTCGAAGGTATGTTTTCTTTCATGCTGATCGCGGCGCTGATTATCCTCGGAATCGCCGGTGCTGTGCAGGCGGCGGTAATGCAGGGTTACGTTCCTGACTACGGCGTGTTTCTCGCGAACAGATTTTGGATCTTCATTGCCGGCGCCGTGGGAATCCTCGGGTTGCTGACGCTGATCGGCTTCTTGATCGGGCGCAGCGGTGCAAGGCGCGTCTAGGAGTCTCGAAGGGCAGAATTCAGATCTGCGTTCGTAAAACAATTTTCACGAAATCCGCGCCGCCGCGCGGATTTTTTTATAGCGCTGCAATCTGCTCCGCAATTGTGACCGGTGCCAACCGGTCTTGCGGGCGGCGACTGACAAAACTGTACGTCAGCACACCGTTTTTGTTGAACAGAAATTGCGCAGGGATGGCAATATCTCCTCCGGTGGGTTTTCCGTTCGGATGCAGCAACCCGAACTGACGAATCACATTCCCTGACGGATCTGCAAGCAGCGGAAATTCCAGTTTGTTCTTTTCCGCGACAGCCCGCGATTCTGCGGGGGTATCCGCGGAGATCGCAAGCAACGTCCCGCCTTTCGCGCGAATCTGTTCATGAATCGCTTCGAGACCTCGAAGCTCCGAAACGCAGAACGGTCACCAGTGTCCACGATAGAAAACCAGTAGGACCGGCCCTTTGCCCCAATAATCTGCGAGCGTTACCGAATTCCCATCCTGATCCGGCAGCGTAAACGTCGGGGCGTCGGCGTCGACCGCCCGAAGCGCATCGATTCGCGCTTGTTGCGGCGCCGGGACGCCAAAAAACAGGTAAGTAGAGGATACGAAAAGCGCGGTGGTACCCAGCGCGACGATGCTGGCAAGCGTGCCCGGCCAGCGTGGTCGCATGGTCGCGGCCCGCACGGCTATCGCACAGCCCGCAATCATCAGCAAAAGATTGGGAGTTCCATATTTTCGAATCGACGGCACATCAAGGAGCGCGACGTAGCTCGCGGCACCGGCAACGATGACAAGAATCGACAAAATTGAAGCAAGCAGGGCACGCTTCACACTCGGATCGTTCGGCGTTTCCCTTTGTGGTTTCGCGTCCATGGCTTTCGAGTATATTGACCCGGTCGTATTTGCACCATCGCAGTCCGGCGCAAGTTGCGGCCAATACGACGCAGATCGGTAAAACGACTTGACGTGATGAATTCGCATCCATGAGCGACGCAGTGACGCTTTGTCCCGCGCCGCGCGGAGCGATGCGAATCCGTACATCTCCCGCTTGAGAGGGGCAGTTCGTGACGAAAAAACGATGGCAGCGGGTCGCATTCGGCTGCGGCATTTGGTTTTGCCTCGTATCCGCCAACGCACAGGACATCGTCACCGACGATGCGCAGCCGGACACGCAGCAATCTGTCACGACAGTTGTGCCCGAGGTATCAACGGCAGACTCCTCGAGCCCCGAGCTGATCGATGATCTTACCGCGCTACCCGTCTGGCCCTCGTTCAACCGTGTGCAGTTCGCCTGGATCGGCGTTCTGGGGATTCTCGCGATTACGTTGATGCTCCGGCGCGGCTCGGAGCTGGCGGCGCTCGATGGTCTGCTGCTTGCATTTGCCGCGACGTGCATGTTGCTCCGAAGCGTCCACACGACCCCGGATTTTCTCGTGGGACATGACCTTTCCTGGTGGACGTATCTCGCGCTGCTGGCGATCGTCGTATATTTCGCAGTACGCGGCATGTTCTTGCTGGGGAATCAGGTTCCCGATCAGGTCGGGCGCAGCGGCAACGAAGGTGCCGCGTTTGTTTTCCTGGTCGCAGCGATCCTCTTCGGCACCTGGTACGCGAAGAACGTCCCGCCTGCCCAGGCTTCGGTCGATGGCTTGCTTGGCGGTCGCGAAACCATGGATTTCGGCACTCTTCCGTACGGAACGACTTCGAATCATAATCACCGGTCCCCGCTCCTGTATTTGTGGTACGCATCACTCGCAAAAATGGATCTCGTCAACCCGCTTCCCGATCGGGCGTCGGAATTCGAATTTGAACGAACGAACTTTGAGGTTCGCACGCAGGTTGCACCCTATTTGTGGTACTCGGCGCGCCCCATTCTCTGGTCCAATCTTTTCTTCGCGGGCCTGACGCTGATCGGCTTGATGGTGATTGGCAGCCGGCTCCATTCCGCTTCCGTCGGGCTCAGTCTCGCGGCCCTCTTTGCACTCTTCCCCGGAACGCTGGACGCGATCACGAACTCCGAGCTTTTGCTCGGCACTGCATTGCTGACCTGGGCAATCGCATTCTCCCTGTTGCCATTACTCGGCGGGTTTTTTGGGGCGCTGTTCTTCGTGGCCGCCGGTTTTGTCTGGCCCTGGGCGTGGCTCGGATTGCCGATCCTCCTCGCGTACTCATGGGTTCGCGGCTGGATGGTTGTTTGGAGCATCTTCGGATTTCTGGCAGGCGTCGGCCTGTTTGTCTGGGCCTTGCCAATTCTGGTGCCGGCATCGTTGCCGCAACCTCGCGGCTTTTGGTCCGATTCAGCGGAATTCCCGCGCTATGCCGCAGCATTCGATCCCGAGCAACTCACATTAACCATTACGCCCATGACGGAGCGTCAGCGCACGGAACTTGCTGCCGAACCGCATACGTTTGCGCCCATGATCGACTGGCTTCTGCGACAGGGTTCCACCACGATCGACAGATTGGCGTCAACGTCGTTTTCTGACGGCCGCGTCGTAATTGCCGAGGGAGTTGATCCCCACACGACACATTATGCTGCGATCCTTCCGGTCGACGAGCTTTCTCGTTCCAAACTTCAGGCGCAGTACCAGTTCGATATGAGCACGGCCGATCCCAAGAAGCAGTTCATGGGTTCCTTGCGAACGCTGATCGAAGACACCTGGCGACCCGGCAAAAGTCCATATTCCCTGGAGCAGAGTGCCTGGCGAAGCTGGGGGGCGCTGGAAAAATCCAAAGCGGATCAGATCCGTACGATTCGACGCGTGATCAAGACGATGGCACTCGTTCTGGCCGCACTGTGTTCGGTCATCCTTCTGTCACGCAAAGCAGTGGCCCCGCCCGCGTTCGTCGGTGCATTACTGGCTGTATTGGCCGTCGGTTTTATCGCGTCGCTGAACGGACCGGGGGATCATTGGGCATGGATTTTGCCGGCAATGCTCGCGGCACACGCGGCTACGCGTCCGCGGCTGCCCGCCGTTTCGGTGGAGGGATATTCCATACCGCCCGCATACCCTGTCCGGCGATGACCCGGTCGTCGATTCGCGCCTCCGGATTGACGACGATTCGCGGCGCGTTTACGGTTGTCCCATGAGTCACCGCCAAAAGATCGTCATTCTCGATTTCGGCAGTCAAACCTCGCAACTCATCGCGCGCCGCGTACGTGAAAATCACGTTTACAGCGAACTCCTGCCTCCCGACGTTTCGGCGAAATCCCTCACCAACGACGACGTGCGCGGGATTATTCTCAGTGGCGGTCCCGCGAGTGTGGCTGCGGCCGATTCGCCGCGCTGCGATCCGGCGATCTTCGAGCTCGGCGTCCCCATTCTCGGCATCTGTTACGGCATGCAACTGATGGGAGAGTCGTTCGGGGGCGTGGTGGAAGCCGGCCAGACGCGCGAATTCGGTCGAACCAAAATTGATATTCGTGCCGCCGAATCCATCCTGGCGCGACTCCCGGAGCAGTTACACGTTTGGATGAGCCATGGTGATCTTGTCTCGCGCGTCAGCGACGATTTTGAGATCCTTGCGGCCTCGGATCATTGCCCGGTAGCGGCGGTCCGCCATCGTTCCAAGCCGCTTTTTGGGGTGCAGTTTCATCCTGAGGTGACGCACACCCAGCACGGTTCGACGATCATTCGCAATTTTGTCTATGAAGTCTGCGGCTGCACCGGCGACTGGAAGGTGGACAACGTCGTCGACGAAGCGGTCGCCAAAGTTCGCCGACAGGTCGGAGGCGAGGATCGTGTCATCTGCGGTCTTTCCGGAGGCGTCGACAGCAGTGTCGTTGCGGCACTGATTCACCAGGCCATCGGAAATCGACTGGTGTGCATTTTCGTGGACAATGGACTGCTTCGCCAAAATGAGCGGGACGTGGTCGAGTCCACGTTCCGCGATCACTTTGGAATGGAACTCCACGTGATCGACGCCGCCAGTCGATTTCTTCGCGCGCTTCAGAGAGTCACGGATCCGCAGGAAA
>JBFWWY010000002.1:0-23066 GCA_050245935.1 Phycisphaerae bacterium
GGGGTTTCGGCGGCGTGTGTCTTTTGAGTAGTTTCATTTTTTCAGGTAGGCCACGAGCAACCTTGTCTGCGGCCGCCAATTTAAGTAGTTGTCGTTCGCTCGGGTATCCAGCGTTCGGCGGGCGTGAGTCCAGCTTCTTCGCCGACTCCTTTGCGGGATCGGCACCCCAGGCGTCTCGGCGGACCGTCAGTGGGATGAGTGGCTATCAAACACCGCCGCGAGCTCCCGCGCGAACACCCGCTTGGCGAACCCCCCAACCTCGCATAGACTGCCCAAACCCGAGAAATCAGGCGATTTCACCCATTAGATCAGCAGGGAACAGACATGTTTGAGTTCAAACTTCCGGACCTCGGCGAGGGCATCCACGAAGGCCAGATCGTCAATGTGCTCGTCAAGGAAGGCGATACGATCGAAGAATATGCACCGATGCTCGAAGTCGAGACCGACAAGGCCGCGGTCGAGATTCCGTCGCCGAAATCCGGCAAAGTCACCAAGATCAACGTCGCCGCCGGCCAGATGGTCAAGGTCGGTGATGTCATGCTGACCATCGATACCGGTTCGGGCGGCGGTGCTGCACCCGCGAAGGACGACAAGAAGCAGGACGCCAAACAGGAAGCGAAGCCCGAAAAGAAACAGGAAGCAGAAGCGCCGGCGGCCCGCGAAGAAAAAGCCCCGCAACGTGCCGAGCAGCCAGCCAAGGCCGCCACCACTGCCGCCGGTCGCAACGGCGGCGGCACCAGCACGATGGCACCGCCCGCGACCGCGCCGAAGCGCGGCGACGGTCCCGTGCCCGCCGCTCCGGTTGTGCGCAAGCTCGCGCGCGAGCTCGGCGTCGATCTCAATCTCGTCAACGGCACGGGCGCAAATGGCCGTGTCATGAAGGAAGACGTCGAACGCTTCTCGCTCGGCCATCGCGGTGGCGCAGCGCCGGCGGCGTCAGCGGGTGCGGCCGGGGGCGACCGCGGCGGTTTCTTTGTGCCGAGCGAAGACCTCCCCGACTTCACGCAATACGGCCAGGTGCGCCGCGAGCCCGTTACGCAGATTCGCAAAGCGATTGCGCGACAGATGACCAAATCGTGGCTCGGCGTTCCCCGCGTGACGCACGGTGAAGAGGTCGACATCACGGACGTCGAACGTAATCGCAAGGAATACAACAAGAAACTGAAGGATGGGCAGGGCAAGCTCTCCGTCACGGCGATTGTGATGAAAGCGGTCGCGGTCGCGCTGCGCGAATATCCCGGGTTCAACAGCAGCTTCGACGCCAACTCGAACGAAATCATTTACAAGGACTACATCAACCTCGGCGTCGCGGTTGACGGTCCGCGCGGTCTTGTCGTCCCGGTCATCAAGAACTGCGAATCCAAGTCGCTGCCGCAGATCGCCGCTGATCTCAACACGATGGCTCAGAAGGTGCGCGACAACAAAGTCGAAATCGCCGACATGCGCGGCGGCAGCTTTACGGTGACCAACGTCGGCGCGCTCGGCGGCACGTTTGCCACGCCGATGGTCAATGCACCGGAAGTCGCGATTCTCGGGATGGCGAAAGCCGCGATGAAGCCGATGGTTTTTGAAGGTCAGATCGTGCCGCGATTCATTCTGCCGCTGTTCATGTCCTTCGACCATCGCGTGATCGACGGTGCCGACGCGGCCCGTTTCTGCTCCGATCTCAAGGACATGCTCGAAAATCCGCTGCGGCTGCTGAGTGCGTGATGAAGTGATACAGGGATACGGTGAATCAGTGATACAGTTGTCATTGCAAGCCCGTATCACCGTTTCACTGAATCACGGTTACATGTCCTCGACATGAGCGTGCGTGATTAAGGAAACTGATACTGCGTCGCTAGAAAAAGCGAAAAGGATAGATATGGTAGTTGGCGAACTTACCGAAGAAACACAATTGCTCGTCATCGGCGGCGGACCGGGTGGCTACGTCGCCGCGTTTCGCGCCGCGGATCTCGGCATTCAGACGACCATCGTCGATTCATCCGAACTGCTCGGTGGTGTCTGTCTGCGCGAAGGCTGCATTCCGTCGAAGGCGCTGCTGCACGTCGCGCATCTGATCGAAAACGCCGCCGAAGCCGAAAAATTCGGTCTCGAATTCAAAGCGCCCAAGATCGACGTGGACAAAGTGCGCGGCTTCAAGCAGTCCGTCGTCGACAAGCTCTGCGGCGGCGTGAAGCTGCTCGCGAAAAAGCGCAACGTAAACGTGATTCACGGCCGCGCGACGTTTGAGAGCAGCAAGAGTGTTCGCGTGCAGAGCGACAAGAGCAGCGGGCGCGTCAAGTTCAAACATTGCATCATCGCCACCGGTTCTTCCATCAAGCGCCTCCCGGAATCGCTCCTGCCGAAGGATTGCTACATCGATTCCACCGGCGCGCTGGAACTGAAAGAAGTGCCCAAAACGATGGCCGTCATCGGCGGCGGCTATATCGGGCTCGAACTCGGTCAGGTGTACGCCGCGCTCGGCAGCAAAGTCACGGTGATCGAAGCGCTCGACCGCATCCTGGCCGGCTGCGATCCCGATCTCGCGCGTCCGCTCGAAGCACGTCTCAAGCACCAATTCGCCGCGATCCTTACCGGTGCGAAACTGGAAGGCGCGAAGAAAACCGGGAAGGGCGTCGAGCTGCAATTTACCCATGACGGCAAGCAGCAGCAGGAAGTCTTCGAGAAAGTGCTGGTCTCCGTCGGCCGCGCACCGAATTCGAAGGATCTCGGTCTCGAAAATACCAAAGTCAAGGTCAACGATCGCGGCTTTATTGAAGTCGATGAAACGCTGAAGACCGCCGACCCGAAGATCTACGCGATCGGCGACGTTGCCGGCGACCCGATGCTCGCGCACAAAGCGTCGCGCGAAGGCATCGTCGCCGCCGAAGCCATCGCGGGATTGCCGTCGGTTTACGACGTGCGCGCGGTGCCTGCGGTCGTCTACACCAGCCCCGAAGTCGCGTGGTGCGGCATCACCGAAGCGGAAGCCAAGCAGCAGAAGAAAGAGGTCAAGATCGGCAAGTTCGGCTGGGGTGCCAACGGCCGCGCCATCGCGATCGGCCGCACCGACGGCACGACGAAGATCATCGCCGACAAAGAAACGAATCGCGTCCTCGGCGTCGGCATCGTTGGCGAACACGCAGGCGATCTGATCTCCGAAGCCGTCCTCGCGATGGAAATGGGCGCAACCGCCGAAGACATCGCGATGACCATCCACCCGCACCCGTCGCTGTCGGAAACGCTGATGGAAGCCGGCGAAGCGGTGATGGGCCACGCGATCCACATGGCGAAGTAGCTGTAGCGTCCGGCCCGTGCCGGACGTTCAACGGTAGGGTGGGTAACGCGCAGCGAAACCCACCTTCTTCATCAATGCCATTGACTTTCGCGAAAAATCCTGAATACTACAAATGAATTCAGTGTTCCGATTTCGCCTTCGAAAGGCGGTGTTTCGTGCATCCGATTGCAACAAATCTCATTTCGCTGTCGGCCTAGCAAATCGTCTGCGCGTTTCCGCGCGCGGCTTGATGCAAAGCCATCTCCGTAATTCCCGATAACGTCCGAAGAACAAAAATTGGAATATTTCCGCGCG
Source organism: Phycisphaerae bacterium (assembly GCA_050245935.1). Taxonomy (GTDB): domain Bacteria; phylum Planctomycetota; class Phycisphaerae; order UBA1845; family Fen-1342; genus JALHOX01. Next base: position 3,575 of record JBFWWY010000002.1, read on the forward strand.
CCGGCTCTGGAAGCCCCGCGCGTGGCTGGAGATTCTCTGCATGAAATCAGAAAGCAGGAAGCATATTCCGCGCGACTTATGTGCGGAGCTACACGAAGACGACGGCGTTGACCCGCGCGAGGCGTTCTCGCGCGCAACCCGGCGCAGCAACCGCGGCAATGACCGCAAAACACTACAACTTTGCAAGCAGGCATCGTGGACAATCGAGGTTGCGCTTCGCTGCGAAGCCGCAGATCCTATCTTGAACGAATTGGAGGTTATCGATGTTCAGCCGGCGCCGGACAGTAAGCGATTGTGCGTCTTTATTCGGCCAACCTCGCAATCACCCGAGCGGACTCCGCACCTGATACTCGAACGCCTGAACTTGGCACGCGGCTTCCTCCGCGCGGCGCTTGCGGTCGACTTGTCGCGGAAGCGTGTACCGGAACTGACGTTCGAGGTCGCACTGCCGCAGGCCGAAAGTGCGGGTGATGCGTGACGAAGCAACGAAAAATGAAGGGAAAATCTTCGGCACGACTTGAATGCTGGCTGAGCGAGCCGCTGGCAGCCGAAGTCGGGCGTGCAATTGATCGTCTCCGGCGTTTCAGCGGAGTGAGCCATGTTGCTGTAATGCCCGACGTGCATCTTGCGCAGGACATTTGCATCGGCACCGTGGTTGCTACCGAGTCGCGTATTCTGCCACAAGCGGTCGGGGCGGATATTGGATGTGGAATGGCAGCGATCCGCTTTGACTATCAAGTGACCGCGCCCATCGAGCCATCACTCGGCCGCGCGACTATTGGTTCCATACGCGCGAAGGTGCCAATTGTTCGACATCGTTCTCTGCAAAACGCGCCGGGCATCCCCGACGAGCTTGTCGATCGAGTGCTTTCGTGCGGCTTGTCCGATTCAACGCTGTCAGCGTTCGCAAGACGCAACGGTCACATTGAACTCGGCACACTCGGACGCGGCAATCACTTCATCGAGCTGCAGGCTGACGAAGAAAATACTCTCTGGCTGATGTTGCATAGTGGCTCGCGCTGCATGGGCCAGGCGATTACGCAATTTCACTTATCCCGTGCAAAGTGCGGCACGAGCGGACTACGTTACTTCGATGCAGATACGCCGGAGGGACAGGCATATTTGCAGGATGTTGCGTGGGCACGCGCATATGCGAGAAGGAATCGTGATGCGATGATGAATCGAATCATTGAGGTTCTTGTCGCAATCCTTGGGGCAAATGCGATCCCTGACTCGGCGCTCACCTGCGACCACAATCATGTCCAGCGCGAAACGCATTTCGGTCGCAAATACTGGGTACATCGGAAGGGGGCGATCTCGGCCCGCGAAAATGAGATTGGCATCGTGCCCGGCTCGATGGGCACGACGAGTTTCCATGTCCTCGGCCGAGGACACGCACCGTCGCTCTGTTCGAGTTCACATGGAGCCGGACGCATACTCTGCCGCACGGAGGCGCGTCGGAAAATTACATCGGCGGCTTTGGTCCAACAAATGGCAGAAGTGTATTTCGACGAATCGATCGCGAAGTCGCTCATCGAAGAGGCCCCAAGTGCTTACAAGGATATAAACGATGTCATGCGTGCCCAGAAACCCTTGACGCGCATTCTCCGGCGATTGCGACCGATACTCATTTACAAGGGCATTTAAGCGATCTCACGTAGCGTCCGGCCCCCGTGCCGGACGTTCAACGGTAGGGTGGGTAGAGCGCAGCGAAACCCACCTTTCCTTATCAACTCTCAGCACATGCTCACGGCACCAGCGCAAACTCCTCAAACACCGCCAACGTCTCATTTGCGTCCTCGACGACGACGCGCAGCGTAAAGGCACCCGTGAGCTGATCGCGCGCACAATTCCCTTCGCTGTTCTTCAGTTCGAACGTGAACTCCCATGTGCCCGGCGTTTCTTCCAGTTCGGCGAAACGATTCGTCGTTGTGCCGCGAATGAAATAGAGCGGGTTCTCCTCGCCGGGGACGAACTTTGTCGGATTCACGCCGTCATTGAGTGGCATCAGGAACATCCGCCCGATGCCGCGCGGTCCCTGCGCACGGACGCGGACGCGCACCCGGCATTCATCTTCGAAGCGATAGGAAATGCCGTCGATCTGCGGAAAACCCGCGAGGCCGGTCGCGCCGTCGTGCAGGAGGTACAGCCCGCCGCGCCCGCCGCCGCTCAAACACCACGCCGCAAACGTCTGGCCGCTGTCGTCCACACGGACAAACTCGCCGTCCCATTGTGGGGCAAACGCCGGCGTCCCCGCGGCGACTTTGCGACCGCTCCCCACATCTTCCAGAATCGCGTTGCTGCCGCCAAAGCTCGCACTATCCACATAAAATACGCGCGACGCATCATCAGACATCAGGAATCCGCCCATCCGCGTCCGCCCGTCGCCAACCTGCGTCACCCCGCCCGCCAGCGACTCCACGAAGCACGGCACCGGCGGATCGATGCCGGGAAGATTGTCGACATTCCGGCAATAGCCGATCGTCTGGCCGTCATCGGAGATATTCAGATCGTATGGCGACGTGCTTCCCGCGATCGATTGCAGGTAATTCATTGGCGCGCCAGCGCCGCCGCGCCAGAAGACGTCCTGAAATCGCTCTGCGGTCGGCACCGTGCTGCCGAGATCGTAGTTCCAGCGAAACACGAATGATCCAGCAATGCCGGCGAGATCAAACTCCTGACTACCCAGCGCGCGCGGCAAGCGACCATTGATCGCGGTCATCTCACGCGTCACAGCGACGCTCGACATTCCCGGTGACGCGAGATTGACGGTGTGTACTTCCAGTTTGTTGATGTCCAGTGCCCAGAACCGGCTGCCGGCGTCATTGACTTTGTACGCCGAGCGAAAATCGTTCTCGCCCGCGTACTCGAAGAGCGTCTGCAACGGCTGCGCGTTTACGCTGCGGAGAAACTTACCGCCCATGCCGACGATGCAGACGTCGCCGTCTTCGTCGATTTCGAGATGCGCGCCGAAGGTCGTCGTCTGATCGCTCGGGATCGCGACGCGCGTCGCCCCTGTGCCGTCCGTCCGCATGCGCCAGATCTGTGTGCGATCCTGTCCCTCGGCCGACGAAATTCGCACCAGCCGGAACCAGATGTAATTGCCGTCGCCGCTGAGCGCGTACGACTTGGAGAAAACGTCGAAAAGAATCGGCTCGACTGTGTAATTCGCATCGGTGATCAGGCCGAAATTCGCGTCGATTTCCGACCCGGCAAGAATGCGTTCGCTGCCGCGATGCACGATCGACGCCGCGACGAACCCGTCATTCATCGGTTCCGCCTCATTCACGGTCAGGTCGATCGTACACGTCGCTTCGTTGCCCGCGCCGTCAGCGACCACTGTCGTCACCGTCGTTGTGCCCACGCCGACAAGCGTTCCAGCGGGTGGCGTTTGCGTGAACGTCAGCCGTCCGCCGCGGTCGTCCTCCGCTTCGACGTCGAACGTCGGCAGCGCGAACATCCCGCTTTCGTCGGTTTCGCGTTCCTGATCGCTCGGGCAAAACGTGATCGTCGGCGGCGTCGTGTCCGGCGTCGTGATCGGTCCGCTGTTGGTGTTATTGCTGCCGTTCGAGTTCGATGCGCCGCTCGCCGCGCCGAACGCGATGCTCATGTCTTCAATCACGATTCGCACATCGACGTTGCTCGTGATTTCGAGGCAAATCGAAAACGTGCCCTGAATGACAAACGGCAGCGCAGCAGCGGGCACCGCGAGTGTGTCATCCTCAACCGATGCGACACCGCTGACGATGCGCACCTCGAATGCCCCAACTGCGATGCCATCGTTGCAGGGGTTCGCTGATCCCGGTCCATCGAATGAAACGTTCACAATCGCAACGCCGGTCAATGCCTGCGCCGTTGGTTTCGACGTGCTGTCGAGCGGAATCGCCCGCACGGTGCCCACCCGCAGCGACGCCGACGCGGGCTGATCCGTTGGCGTACCATCGAACGGCAGGGATACGACAGCGGCGCTTCGTGCCGGCACCGACGCATTCGCCTGCACGTCGAGAATACCGGATTGCTCCAGCACAAACGTGAACACGCGCGACGCAATCGTGAACCCTACGACCGCCGCCGGCGGACATCCGCCAATCTGAAAAGCGCCCAGTGCGACGAACGTGAGAATGAAGAAACCCGTGCGGGACTGCATGGAATTTGCCTCCAGTGTGGGTCGTTCTTGCCAAGACAGTGCAGGTCCGTCAGGGAGTACCCGCACGTCGCTCGATCCTCACATCCAAACGCGATTTCCATGCCATTACTGGAACAGGAGCAAGGTCAGGGCAAACTGTGTGTCGCAAAGCGAACATTTTCGGACGGGGCCGACCGTCGCTGGGAAACCCACCGCGCAAGCAACAAAATTTCTCGCGCGTTATCGGCAATTCGCGAGTTGGAAAGAAATTCCCGGGAACAGAGGCCTAGAAATGAGGTGACGCAGTGGGCGACTTGTCGCACAGAGGGAAAGCCCCGCAACGTAGACCGGGGAGCAAGTTTCTTGTTGCTTTGCGGATGTACGAGGATGAACGCAACTCAAAAAATCAGCAGGTTTTTCCATCGTCACCTTCATCGGTCGTGGGCCTCGGGGATTGTCATTTGCGGCTGGATCTGTTGCTTCGCGGGCACTGGAGGTTGTGGCGGGGTTGATCCGGTAGAAAACGGCCTTGCTACCTTTCCGGTCAATCGTGCGATGCTTCTCGATCCGCGTGACGCGGGTCTGGATTATGAAGTGCACTCGTTCCGCACGGATCACGACGAGGTGTTGGAAGGATGGTTCATTCCGGCAACCAATGCCCGCGCGACAATCCTGATCAATCTCGGCAGCGTGACCAATCGCAGCATCGATCAGCAGTTCAACCGAATTTTTCACGATCTCGGCTGTAACGTATTCGTCTACGATTATCGCGGGTTTGGCGCGAACTACGCGCAAGGCTCCCTCGAAACGATCGTGCCGGATGCGCGCGCTGCGCTCGATTTCCTCGTCACCGAAAAACCAGCCGACTGTGCGAATCTCATCGTATTCGGTTATTCCCTCGGCACCGTGCCGACGCTCGCGCTTGCCGCCGAGAATCCCGACGTCATCGATGGAATTATTCTGCATGGGAGCTTTCTTGCCGACGAGTTGCCCTATTGGTCGCTGATGCTCACCGGGGTGCTGCCGGAACGATGGCAGACCGGCGCACCGTTTCCGCGCAGCGCCGATCCGCTGACGTATATTGAACGCGTCGCGCAGCCGAAGTTGTTTCTCCATGCGAGCCAGGACATCATCGCACCGGTGGCTGGTGCTCAACACTTGTTTGCACTGGCATCGGAGCCAAAAGAATTTGTAGCGTTGCCCAACGGTCACGCATACGACCGGAATATGGAGCCGCGCTATAGCGATGCGCTCGCTGCATTCATTCTGCCGCTCGCAGCGGATCCGCGATAGCGTTTGGGAAGTGTTTCAATCGGCGAATGCACTGGGCGATTCGCGCGGATCGTGAGACATATTCAAGTTTCCGCCGGCCAGGTGATTTCCATCGTTTCGTGAAACGGCGTCCCTTGCCAATGTCCCCATAACTTTCGCAGGCGTTCGCGCACGCGTTTCACAAATGCCTGGTCGACAAACGGCGCTGCATCCGCAAACAGTCGGATGTATTCATCGGGCACAAGCCCTCCCTTCCACAGCGTCTGAAATGGGCCGACGAGGGATTCGGCCAATGCAATCCCACGGCCTGCGTCTGTTGCATGTTGATCCAGATCTGCGAAGTCCGCACCCGCTGCGAGCAAGCCCCAGAATCCATCGGGGATGCCGGCTTCGGCTTCGATTGCGTAATGGACCAGATCGTGGAACAAAACGCTGCGCGTTTCAAATTCCGCTTCGCTACACGATCCGTCAGACCGCACAATCGCAAGCCGGTGCCGGTCGCCGCTGATACGGGAGAGTCGAATCTTCATTCTGTTCAAAGTAACCAACGAGGGTTGATTTCCACACAATCACCAATGAAAAATCGCAATCGCGATCAAGCGAACGCGCGACCGTTTGTGACATAATCCGCTCATGAACACGACACAACAGGATTGGCAGGAACGAATCGACGCAGCCCGTAAGACGCTGGAACAGCGACTCGATGAGGATGTTTCGCTGGAAGAGTTAGCAGACATCGCGCTGTACTCGCCGTTCCATTTTCACCGGCTCTTTCGTGCCCTGACGGGCGAAACGGTGCGCGAACATGTCCGGCGATTGCGACTGGAACGCGCAGCGCATCACCTCGTTCACGCTGCCACGGATATCCTCAACATCGCGCTCACGGCGCGCTACGACAGCCATGAAGCGTTTACGCGGGCTTTCAAGTCCCGATTTGGCATTCCACCCTCTGAGTTCCGGGCGCAGAAACGTGAGATTCGCGCCGTACGTATAACAAAATGTAAGGAGTTCAATATGGACGTTCGTATCGAATCACGCAGCGACGAGCATATCGCCTTTGTCCGCCACACCGGCGCATACAACGACGTCGGCGCGGCCTGGGGAACGCTCATGAAGTGGGGCTGGACGAAGATGATGTTCGGCAAGCCGGACACGTTCGGACTGTGCCATGACGATCCGGATGTGACGCCGGCGGAAAAGCTGCGCTACGATGCGTGTATGGTCGTCGACGCAAAAACCAAAACAAAGGGCGACATCCAGACCCGGGTGTTGCCCGCCGGCCACTTTGCGGTGACGCTGCACAACGGGGCACTGGACCAGATATCATCAACCTATGCGAAACTTTTCGCGCGCGTCGAATCCGGCCCGATCCAAAACCAATCGTGGCGACTCGGTGACCCGCCGTCCCTGGAAAAGTATTTGACCGATCCCCGTAAGGTGAAGCCGGATGAAATGAAAACCGAAATCTGGATGCCGGTTCATGCGGCTTGAAGATGCGCGGGTGGTGAGCGGTAAGGTGCGTCGCCGATGCGGTTGATTTCGAAAACGCAATGCGCCTTCGTGGCGATGGCAACGCGCCTTACCCGATTCCGAAATTTCGATGGACGTCAACGTAGGATCCGCCGTGTAGACCGAATCGCCTACCACTTACCCGCTTTTCGCTGGTTGTTGGTTCGATCGACATCCGGAAAAATCTCTTCGGGGTCGATCACAACTTCGGAAACTTCTTTCGCAGCGTCTTCCAAGACGACGACCTTTTGATCGCTGGCAAACCAGGCCTCGACCGGCAAGCGCCGATCCTCGGTTGCCCCGTCTTCGTACGTCACGCGATACAGCATCGGCATCACCACCGCGCCGCGATTTTCAAACGTGATCTGCGCGCCGCGCTCTGCAGTCGGCTGCTCGATTTTTGCCACCGCCTGATCGAGATTGCCCGTTTCCATAAACCAGCCGCGCCACAGCCACGCAAGATCCTGACCGCTGATCGTCTCCATGCAGCGGAAAAAGTCCGCCGGCTGCGGCGACTTGAACGCCCACGCCTCGATATAGGTGCGAAATGCGCGATCGAACCGCGCAGGACCGAGCACCCCTTCGCGCAGCGCGATCAAACCCAGCATGGTCTTGCGATACTGATTCAGCCCGTAGGTCCCGCGACCGTGATGGTCGGCGTAAATCATGATCGGCTGATAGGAAAGCTCCTTGAACCGTGCCGGCAACGCCCGATTGCGTTCTGAGCGCGGCGCGTCCGGATAGCGCGCTTGCGCAGCGTAGTGATTGATGAAAGAATTGAACCCCTCGTCCATCCACGCATGCCGACGTTCGTCCGTATTCACCACCATCGGAAACCAATTGTGACCGATTTCGTGCGCCGTGACGCCAAAGAGGCCGCGCTTGGTGTCTTGTAGTTCGCGACCTTCGCGCGGCCGCGCGCCGCAGAAGATTACCATCGGATATTCCATGCCCCCTTCGCTGCCGTTGACGTTGGTCGCGGTCGGGTAGGGGTAGGGGAACCATTGCTCGTTGTAATGTTCGATCGAAAACCGCAAATCGTCGGTCGATTCCTCCCAGCTTGGCGCGGCTTCCTTCGGATACACCGATTGCACGAGCGTGCCCGCCGGAATGTCGCTGACGTTGCCATCCTGCTCGCTCGGCACGCGCCCGCGTGTTGCCACACTTGCAGCGTCCCAAATGAATGCCTTCGACGAAGCCCAGGCAAATGTCCGCACGTCGTGCGCGATGAAATGCCACGTCAGCGGACCCGTGCCGGCGGGGCGGGAACCCGCGTTGCCGACTTCGTCCGCGCCGCGAATCATCACGGTCGTGCGGCTGTTGCGTGCCTGTTCCAATCTTTGGATTTGCGCTTCGGTCAGCACTTCCTGCGGATTTTGCAGCACGCCGGTCGCGACGGTGATATGATCGCGCGGCACCGTCAATGTCACGTCATACGTGCCAAAGTTCGTGTAAAACTCGCCGCTGCCGAGATAGCGCAGCGTGTTCCAGCCGTGTACGTCGTCATATACGCACGGCGTCGGAAACCATTGAGCAAGCTCGAAAATCAAGCCGTCCTTCACTTTGTCGATGCCCATGCGCGGTGCCTGCTCCGGTACGACAAACGACCATGCCAGCTCGAGCGTCACCTTTCCGCCGCGCGGCGACAGCGCCGTCGGCAGGTCGACGCGTCCGATTGTGTCATACACTTCGAACGGAACTTCGCTGCCGTTGATCCGGACGGTTTCGATTTTGAAGCCGTATTCGTCTTCCAGTTTCGCGCGCCGCGGCCAGCCGCTGACCTGCGAACCATCGCTGCCGGCTTTCATCAGATTTTGTTCGAGATGCAGCCAGATATACCCCAACGGGTCCGGCGAGTTATTTGTGTAATGAATTCGCTGCGTCGCCGTGAGTTTCCGCGTTTCTTCGTTCAGCGTCGCGACAATGTCGTGGTCCACGCGCTGCTGCCAATAGTCCGGTCCCGGCAGTCCCGATGCGGTGCGGATACTGTTGGGCGTCGGCAGGTCGATCGCGCTGAACACCGTCACCGCTTCGCGCGGTCCGGGATTACGGCGAAATCGATCGGTCTGCTGCGTGCAGCCCGCGAAGCCGATCATTGCGAATGTAGAACAGAGGAGCAGTCTGCGCGTCAGGAAACCAGTCATGAATGATCTCGCCTGTTGATGAATCGTACTGATTGGACAACGAGCAAGAATTGTAGGGTGTGTTGCCGTCGCGCCAAAGACGCGCGGAAATTTTCGAAATGCGTACGCGACGGTAACGCACCAATTTGCGCTGCCGCGCGGGCTATTTCAGTTGCGCTGCCGCGCGGGTCAGTTCAGCCGTTCCAGCTTGCCTTTCCGCTTCACGATGTTCTTGTAATCCCACTGAATGTCGCGGGATTTGACCAGCCATCGTTGCAATTCGTCTACATTAACTTCCTCGACACTCGTGTATCGCGCCTCGGCGGCCTTGAATTTCCCCTCGTTCGTCAGCCCGTCCTCGTCAAACGATTGCCCGCTCCAGAACAACAGCCGCACGCAGTTTTTCAGCTTGCTGTAGCCGACGATCGGGTTGCCGTCGAGAAACCAGACGGGATGCGCATGCCAGATTTTGTTCTCGGCTTCTGGCAAACCCCTGTCGATCTCGCGCGCCAACAGGTCGCACATCTTGCAATCTGCTGGCTCCTGCGATTTGTTGTATTTGGCGACATCGGGATGCATGAAGTATGTTTTCCGGTGTAGGGTGTGTTGCCGTCGCGCCAGCCAACGCGATTTTCGCATCGAACAAAACCGCGACGGTAACGCACCATCCGGCGTTCGCTGAAACGGAATGGTGCGTTAGCGTCGCGGCAATGTCCCGCCATCAAATGAACGTCGTCTCAAGCGACGCGAACACACCCTACGACATTCGCTTGTCGAAACGCTGGCGAATTTCAGCCAGCACATCATCGGCGAGAATGCCGGCTTTGCCAGCCTCGATTTCGTCGAGTCCTTTGTGGATTGCCGCCAACGATTCCGCTTCGTCGGCAATCCGCGATTCCAGCCATTGTTCAAGGGAGAGTCCGGCTGCAGCCGCGAGACGCTCCAGCGCTTCGTAGACGTTCTCTTTGACTTGGATTGATTTCCTCGCATGTTCCAATTGGTCGGGAACCTTTGTGTCGCCCGGCAATTCCGCGATGGTGCCTCGAGCAACGCGAACGCACCCTACGAAACTCCGAGATTCACCGTTGTCCTAAAATTTCATCGTCTCCAGCGCACCCTTGATCACGCGCCCGACGTCGGGAATATACGTCAGCTCATTCGCGAAAAACGGAATCGCCGTATCGAAGCCCGTTACACGCTTTACCGGCGCTTCGAGGAACAGCAGGCTGTCTTCGACGATCCGCGCGACGATTTCGCTGCTCACGCTGCAATGCCGCGGCGCTTCGTGCACCACGACCGCGCGGCCCGTCTTTTGCACGGACTCGTTAATCGTCGTCGAATCCAGCGGCGACACGGACAGCAGGTCAATTACTTCCGCGCTGATATTGTGGTCTTCTTCCAGCTCTTCGGCAGCTTCGAGCGTCGTCCGCGCCGTGGCAGCGTACGAAATCAGCGTGATGTCATCGCCTTCGCGCGCGACGACGGCTTTGCCGATCTCCATCGTCTCCGGCTCTTCCGGCACTTCCTCACGGAACGCGCGGTAGAGCGCCTTCGGCTCCATGTAAATCACGGGATCGGGATCAAGAATCGCCGCCCGGAGCAGCGCCCGCGCGTTGCGCGGTCCCGACGGCAGCACGACCTTCAACCCCGCCCAATGCGCGTACGTCGCTTCCGGTGCTTCGCTGTGATGCTCGATCGCCCGAATGCCGCCGCCGTAGGGGAAGCGCATCACCATCGGCACCGTGTAACGGCCGCGTGTGCGGTTGCGGAACCGCCGGGCATGACCTTCGATCTGGTGCAATGCCTGATAGGCAAAGCCGTCGAACTGCATTTCGCAGATCGGCGTCATGCCCGCGAGCGCGAGACCGATCGTTCCGCCGGCGATTGCGGCTTCCGCAAGCGGCGTGTCGATGCAGCGCTCAGGGCCGAATTCTTTCAGCAGCCCCTCGGTGACGCGGAATACGCCTTCGTCCTTGCCCACGTCCTGCCCGAGCACGACCACCGTCTCATCCTCGCGCATCGCTTCCTTCATCGCGAGGTTGATCGCTTGCACCATCGTCATTTGCGGCATTGCTTTACTCCAGATTTCAAATCAGATTTCAAAGGCAACCACGGAGGCACGGAGGCACGGAGAAAACACATTCATTTACCGCGCTCGTCATGGTCCTCTGGCGATGGTTGGCGATTTCTAAGTTCACTTCGGTGGGTTTCGCTGCGCTCTACCCACCCTACGGATTTACGAAGCCTTCAAGCCCCACGCGATAGCACGGGGTTCTTCTCGCGAAATGGTGGGCACGGCCCACCCTACGAAAAAGCTACACGAGCAACGGTCAACAAGAACAAACGCAACAGAATTCAGCAGAAGCAACGACAACGAGTGAATTTCGTATTCTCTCTTCTCCGTGCCTCTGTGCCTCCGTGGTTGCATTTCTTCCTTTAAACCCGACTCAGCGCCGACGACTTACTCGGCACCGCACCGTTCTGCAGATACTCCTCCAGCTCCGCCTGCTGCTGCTTCAATTCCGGCGTCATTTCGTCGTAGACGTGCTCGAAGAATTCTGTCTTGTCGACCTGGTAGCTCTCAGCAATCTCGCACGCTTTGTCGAGCTCGGCGCGAATTTCCTTGCGCAGGTCTTCTTCGATTTTGTCCGTCAGAATCTTCTTATCACGGAGATATTTCGCGAAACGAATGACCGGGTCTTTCGGCTCCCATTCTTTCACCTGATCTTCGCTGCGATATTTCTTCGGATCGTCGGCGGTGGTGTGCACGCCGAGACGGTAGGTGACGGCTTCGATGAGCGTCGGTCCGCCGCCGCTGCGGGCTTTTTCGACCGCTTCCCGCCCCGCGACAATGCACGCGAGAATGTCGTTGCCGTCGACCTGAAACGCGTCAAAGCCGTACGCGATCGCCTTCTGTGCGATCGTGGTGGATTTCGTCTGCGCTTCGCGCGGAATCGATATCGCCCACTGATTGTTCTGCACGATTTGTACGAACGGCAGGTCGTACACGCCGGTGAAGTTCATTGCTTCGTGGAAGTCGCCTTCCGAGGTGCCGCCGTCGCCGACGAACGCGACGCAGACGTTTTTGGTCTTTTTCAGCTTTTCGGCCCACGCGAGGCCCATGCCGTATTGGCATTGCGACGCGACCGGCACGCAGATCGGCAGATCGCGGACGCCTTCCGGCACCTGCGAGCCGACTTCGTTGCCCGCCCACCAGAGAATGATCTTGTCCATCGGCCAGCCGCGATAGAGCATGGCCGCCGTCTCGCGGAAGGACGGTACGAGCCAATCGTCCTTGCCGATGCAATATGCAAAGCCGAGCGAAGCGGCTTCCTGGCCTTTGGTCGGTCCGTAGGTGCCGATGCGACCCTGCCGCTGCATCATGAAGCAGCGTTCGTCGAACATCCGGCTGTTGATAATGGTCCGATAAAGCCGGAGCAGGTCTTCCTTGCTGATCTTCGGCTCAAGCGACTTGTCCAACGAGCCGTCCGGCCCGAGAACCTTGATCGACTCGACCTTACGCGGAATTTTCATCGTCTCGCGCGGCACGCGGAACTCCTCTCATCGTTTGTGACACCAACCTCCCCGGGGTCGCACAGGCGCGTGCAAAGTTGCCGATTCGTCTGTGACATCGACGGGTCGCCGATGATTTCGCCCGCGGACAGGATTGGGTGTGAAAGCCGAAAGCCCGATTCTACGGTGGGGGGATGGAAGTGCCAAGCGGGATGTAAGGCGCTGCAAGCGATTGCAACGCAGAAATGTCGGTGTCAATTGAGTGTGAATTCAGGCGCGCAATCAGCCATCGGGACAGCGTCGAGCGGTCATACCGACTGGCGTCAGCGGCTCACATAAATCAAACACCGCCGCCGTCGTCACCGCTGCGTTTTCGCGAATCGTTTCTTCTTGGGATGATTATTCCCGAGTTCGCCGTGCGGCTTTGAGTTCCTGGCTTTGCCCCTGCAGATAAAACACGAAGCCGACTACACCGCCGACGACCGCTGCGGAGATGACGTTTGCGGGGTATTGCGGGAATGTGGAGTTTTCCGTCGCGGCCTGCGTCGTCAGCACGAGGCCGACGAGGCTGATGAACAGTCCCAGGCCGTCGCTGAGGATTTCCATGATGCTGAGTTTGCCGCGCGAGAGCATGACGAGTTTCCCGAGCGCGAGCTGCGCGCCGAAGCTCACGACGCCCGCCACCATCGCGGCAAACGCGACCCAGTGAAACGCGGTGAACGAGAAGTATTCCGCGAGTTGATAGATCGGCTTGAGAATCCCGGCGGAAACCTCCGCCGCCCGCGGATCGGTGTTGAGCCGCTCCGCGACGTCTTTCGCTTTGTTCGCAATGTCATCGATGGTTTCGGATGTGCCGGATTGCACCGCGAATGCGGGTCCATGACATGCTGACAAAACCATAATGAATATCAAAATCGATAGCCTCACGCTGATCTCCCAAAAATCGTTCAGTGTTCAATGACTCTGTCGTGCTGAATAGTCGCCCATGTGACTTCGGATTCCCGCTTGCAAAAAAAAAAACAAAAACGGATATCGTCTGACTTCAATTCTAAACCAAGGAAGTATGCCATGAAGAAAACCGTTTTTCTAGCTCTCCTGAGTTCTGCTATGATGAATTTCGGCGGAATATCAATCGCTGACGCATGCCTCTGTTCAGTTGCAGAAACTCCCGAAACATTGGTATGCTCAAGTTGCACCAAAGTCGTCTGTGGATATTACGACCCTGTTTCCCAAATGTGTGCGCCCGGAACTCAACGTCGCTGCAATACCGTTCCAACCTTTGATGTCATTCTTGCAAATGGTGTACACACCGAGCTTGATCTGCAACCGTGCTATTTTTATCGAATTTGTCACCAAGGTCCGGGATTGGATTGTGTCGCAGGCTCACAGGAATACGATACTGCACCGAGTCAGGATGTGATCGTAGAGTCCGGGGATTGCGAATGCGCACATTGACCCTGCGATTCGTCTATTTCGAACACATTTAAATGATACTGCGGTTGATTCGCAGTTGGCATGAACATGAAAATGCAATCGCCTTGCCTGTTGATTAATGCGTTCGTTTTCTTTGCTACGGTTTCATTTGCGAGATCAGATGAAATCCCTGCAATCCTGCGCGAGATGATGGCTTATCGCGAACAAGTCCATAAGGGCGAATTCGATCTTCAAACGCGCTTTGAAGAATTCGGCACGCTGGGCAGGTTTGAAGAAAAATCCCGGGTGAGATTTAACGACTCCGGCGAAATTCGGATTTCTGAGTCAATCGCGATCGATGAATCGCCGGACACCCTTGAAAAACATGAGAAGCCAAAGCAAATTCACAATCCCGATATGACCGTCCGGTCGTTTATCAGCGGCTTGGATCGATGGCGCTTTCGCTACCCCTCACTGAACGCTGAGCTACTCCGCGAAATTGACAACAAAGAAAGATCGAAAGCGGTGAATACCTTCGGGCTCACCGCGAATCCCGTGTTGCCTTACGATCTGCAATTCCTTCGGGAGAACGCTCCGCTGCCCGAAGCCGCCTTTGAGCAACTTTCGCGCGCCGGGATGATCGTCGTGCGCATGACCGATGACCGACTGGTACGTGAGTGGTCGTTTCGAGAGAACGGTCCACCTGTGCCGCAAGTAGTCAGATTCTACGAGCCCGACAAACCGGAATACTGGCAAGAATCTCGGATTAAGTATCGCGAAACAGACGGCGTATTGTTTCCTTCTACAATCCACGTTTTTTCGTCGGAGTTCGAGGACGGTCGTGAGCCGTCGATTCGGTTTGAATTCTCCAAGCCCGCACTGAACCGCCCGGATCAGAAGGACTTTTTTACGCCGGCAGATATCGGGCTGGAACCCGGCGTCAATGTCACGGTCCATGAATTGGACGGGAAAATCAGCAGAGGCATCTGGGACGGGATAAAGATCGCAGACAAAGAAAGCTACTATCAGCGCGAGAGGGCGGGAGTTGTTCAACCGGGTCCGATTGTCGTCTCCGAGCGGGCGAGATTGCGGGAGCACGCGAAATCAAATCCGGACAAAGTTTTTGCACTTCGGTTGCAGCAGACGAAGTTTTCCAAGGACCGTTACGTTTCTGCTTGGGAGAAGTTCGTCGCGGAATATTGCGCGCGGCACGACTTGAATCCGGAGCAGCGAGCTGTCGCAGATCGAATTTTGCGCGACTGTCTGGACCAAGCTGAGGCTTACACAACGAAAAATCTTAACGCGTTCAGAGAGTTCGAATTGGAACTGGCCGCGATGCAGGATTCTCCCTCGCGCTACGGCCCGGAAGATTTTGAGAGGCTCGGCAATGAGCGATTGAAATGGGAAGCGCCCATCAACGCTATCTTTGAGAATCAATTGAAACCACGCGTGGAGGCAATCCCGACCCGACAGCAAAAAGAGGCAGTGGACGAAAATAAAGGATAGCACCAGGAGCAAGGCAGCGAGAACAGGGTTTTATTTGTCATCGTTAATGGACGCGCTATCTTGCCGAAAAAACGCCGCGAATTGCGCGTAGAGGGCCGGATCGTCCGCACGCAGTGAGTTGCCGCTGAGAAAAAACGCCTCCGTCGCGGTTGCGAAAAATTCTTCCGGACACTCCGCGCCATAATCGTCGATCACCGTCTCGCGACCGGCGTCGATCGCTTCGCAATGTCGCGCGTACGCAGCAGCGAAAACGCGTTTCCATTCACGAATCGCATCGCGCGATGCCAGCGGCGGCGTGCCGTCGACCGCGCCGGACTCCGCGTCGATCGCGTGCGCAAATTCGTGCAGAATCACGTTGCAGCCGTCGCGCGACTGCATATCTTCGACAATGTCCGCCCACGACAGCACCACCGGCCCGCGATACCACGCTTCGCCGCTGAGTTCGTCTTCGCTTTCCAGTACGCCGCCGCCGTCGAGTTCGATCTGCTGCGGCGCGACGAAGGGCTGATCGCGCACGACGACCGTCGACATCATCGGGAAATAATCGGTCTCGCGATGCAGCAGCAACAGACACGCATTCGCCGCAATCGTCACCCGCATTTCTTCGCTGATCTCGATCGCGCCGGCGGCTTCAAACCGCTTTTCGGCGAGAAAGACCTGCACGTGCGCAAGAAGTTCGCGCTGATCGGCCTCGCCCAGCCACGGCCAGAATTCAACATTCCGCGCCACGATCTCCCGCCAAGACGGCGGCACGGCTTCGGCACGCAGCTTTTCCCGTCGACGTTTTTTGAATCCGAACAATCGGTGCCCTCAGCGATTTCCAACGAGAATGAACTCAATCGGTCAGCCACGCAGTTGTCCCGGCTTCGCTCTGCTCGACGCCGATTTGGTACCATGCGTTCGGCGCGTCAAAATAGGTAAGCCGTGTGGCGTCGTCGCGCAAATGGGTGCCGCGGCGCTCGAATTTGTAAATGAGTATGCGAAACCCCGGTTCCCCGCGTTCCACTGAGTTAATCGCCGCGGAGCGCACGGCGGTGTTCACAAGCCGGCCGCCGCCGATGCTGGAAATGAATATCAGCAGCGCATGAACGAAGCACGCGGCCCGATGAACACCAAACTGTCGCAATGTCGCGAACAGGATAAAGGGCAGTACAAGCATCGTAAAAAGAAAAAAGCACGAGAGGACAAAGAGGTTCTCGTGGATGCGGAATACGATGGTGGCAAGCGCGGCGGAATATGCCGTCAGAAGAACCGCGACAATGCCAACTACGCGCCAAATCCCTGCACCGGACGTGCCACCGTGCGGGGACATTGCATGCGCGGCGCTCAAGCCGCCTCTTCCATCTGAAACGCCCGCTGACGATACAGATGCTCGAACAGATTGCCCTCGTGCGGCTGATCCCAGCTTAGCTGCCACGTCGGAATCGCGCCGATGTTGAGTCGGTCGATGTTGCCCGCCGCCATCAGCCGGGCCGCGAAGTCGCGATCGTTGGTGATCGCGCTGAAGACGAGCGTCTGCCCGACGGCACACGGCATGTCGCGCGTCGGACATTCAATTACCGACGCATACGGAAAGAGGTATTCGCGATCGGAAAGCGGGTGCGCTTTGTAATCCGTGCCGCTCTCGCCGCGCAGCTTCGGATCGACCCAGACCACCGTCGGCAACAGATATCCCACGCGCCCGTTTTTCACGAATCGCGGACCGCCGCGCTTCGCAAGCGTCACGTCCTCCGCACCCGGCTCGCGCAGCCCTGCGTCGATCTGCGCATTGATCGATTCCGGTACGACCGGATTCGCAAACGCCGACACCACCGCGTTCGGATCGTCCGCCGGCAGCGCCTGCACTGCAGCAAACTTCTCCGCGAGCGCCTCCGCGATCGCGCGCCCATACTTCGGCGTCCACACCGACGACGCATTGATGCATGAGCGCCCGCCGTTCGCGGAAATGCTCGACGCGATCAGATCGACGTATTTCGGCCAGTCTTCGACACAATCATCGCCGAGCGCGACCTTGCTCCAGCCCGGTCCGTGCAGCTCGACGCGCGGGTCGTCTTTCCACATCGCGGTCGTCTTCGCATCGCCGAAGAGCATCGAGCGATCGACGACGCGTAGCAACTCTCCGGCACCGGCGTGATCCGTCGGGTAAAACCCGAACGCCTCCGCCGGCACGCCCGCCGCCTTGTACGCTTCAATAATCCGCAGCGGCGTCCACGGCTCTTCGCGTCCCGGCTTCAGCACGATCGGCGCTTTCAGACAAATCGCCGGCGTCCACAGCGAGTGCACGCCCGGCGAATTGCTCGGCAACACCGCGCCGAAAATCCGTCCCGCACGAAAATAGCTCACCGTGCGGCCGTCCTGCTTCGCGTAGCCTTTGTCGATCGTGTCGTATGGCAGGCCGCGCATCAGCCCCGCCAGAATCAGCGCCATGTCGTCAAAAATCTTGAAAATCTTCTCGGCGTTTCGTTTGCAATAGGAGATCGGGCTGCCCGTTGTCGCAGACAGATGTCGCACATAATCGTCAAACGAGTGCTTCACATCGCCGCACGGTAGCGTGCCTTCGATAAAGTGCTTGCCCGCCACGCGCGCAAGATCAATGAGTTGCTGCGTCGAAAACGATTCGAGCACGCCGCTGTTCATCCGCCGCACGTCGCGGACAATCATGCCGCTGTTGGCCTGGCTGACCTGGGCCACGACCTCCCCCGTCGCATGATGGAGAATTTCCACCTTGTCGGCGGACTCGTATGGCTGGCCGTTTCGCAATATCGGAATATGGAGCATGGGGTGCTTCCTCTCGCGCGTAGTGGGCTTTGGTGTTGCGTTTTCGGGCAGTTTCCGATTCTGTCGGATGCCGTCGCGCTGATGGTGCTGGGAATCCACCAGTCGCTCATTGTCTTCGCCTTTCCTTCTGAAATAGTAGCCGGAACGGGGATATTCGTCGCTGTTTGTCAGTATCTCGCCATGCGACGCAGGGCAGTTGACTCCTGGCGGGCGATGGGCAATTGTTCCCGGCGGAGCGAACATCTCAGGCCGAACGATTCCACAAATTCAAACGTATGGAGAGGATTGCCGATCCTGGATCGAATCACGATGATTCTATTACTCGCAAGGCTCGCAAACTCCAGTTGAAATTCGCCGGGTAGAACTGATGAGCAAACCTTTCGACAACCAGACCACCCTCGAGACACCTGCACCCGCGCTGCCGATGCAGTCCCCGACTCCGCGCTGGTTACGGCGGGTCCGGCTGGTCCGACGACTCGGGTACATCGTCGCATTGGTGTTTCTGATTCGCTTTGCTCACGAGCGCTGGACGACTCCCGCGGTCGGCAGCGCGGCGAATGCCGTAGCAAGCGAGACCGGCGATCTTGTTACCCAAAAACTAAGCATGCTCTTTTCGATGCCGCCCATTCAACGGCCCACCGGTCAGGTATCCGCAGTAGGGGCGAGCGACTCCGATGCGCCGCCGAATTCCGCGTTTCTGGACCCGTGGAATCCCGAGGATCACGCTCCGCAGGCTGAGGCAGTCGCGGAGTTTCTGACGCCTGCCGTCGCTGGATATGTCGAGCAGGCGCTGGAAATCGCGGATTCCCTGCCGCCGGGCGCAGGGCCGCGCCAATTGGATTGGAATGAATATCAATGGTCCTGGTGGGGGGGTGCCGCAAACTCACTGCTTCCCCATCAGATTCCGATTCGCTACCTCCTGTTGAAAGCTCGGGTCGCGTTGGAAGGCGAACGGAACCCGGAAGGCTTTCGTCATATTCTGGCGGCGCTCCGATTGAGTCGGGTATTCGATTTGGCACTTCCCCACGTCGCGGTCGTGGAACGCAGCGAAGCGCTCACGCTGGCGGAGCTTTCGTTCCAGCTTCGTCGCGCCGAACTTTCACGCGAAACGATGGACGAAATCATCGCAGCACTCAGCGATCAGGATGGTCTCAGTTTAACTGCCGCGTTACGTCGCAAGCTGTTTGTCGGCGCAACCGAAGAACTCCTGAACCGGTAGTACACGCGTGATGACCACGACAACGGTTGGCTG
>JBFWWY010000003.1:0-19486 GCA_050245935.1 Phycisphaerae bacterium
GCTCCTGCGCACGGAAAATGCGCACAAAGCTGCTTACGCCCATCGCAGTGACTTCGGCGCGCGCGGAATCGGGCAGGACATCGCGCGGCGCTTCGGCTCTTACGCTGACCTGCACGGCACGCGCTTCGTCAACCCGCCCCAACCTTCGATACGCTTGTGCGAGCGCCGCAAGCGTAGGGGCGTCATCCGGCATTTCGCGCTGGGCAACTTCGAGGTGCGTGACAGCGGCCTCCGCATTCCCCAAGGCAAGCAACGCCTGTCCGAGATCACGATGCACCTGGATCAGTGTGGGATCGAGCGCCAGCGCCTTCCGCAGTGCATTCACCGCAGCCTGAAACTGGCCGTTTCCGGACAGGAGTGCGCCCAGTCGTGCGTGCGCCGTTGCGTAGCCGGGATTCTTTGCAATCGCGAGCTGATACTGCGCGAGCGTGGTCGCCGGCTCGACATCCGCCAGACTCATCACCCAAGCGAGGAAATAAGACCAGCGGAAATCGCGGGGATCCAGCGCCTCTGCGCGCCGATAGCACGGGATCGCGGCGGAATACTCTCCGTGAACATCGAGTCCCATACCCAGACGTCCCCACGCCTTTGCGCTTTCCGGCTGAGAGACCGCCGTCTGATGCAATTCGCGCAACAAGTTCGCTACGGCAGGTTCCATCTTTGTCAGATCCGGCAATGAGGGCAACGTCGGCTTCAAAGCCGAGGTAGTGCTCTCGTTGCCGGTGGTGCGGGCCGGGGGCTTTTCTTCGACTGGCGGAGGCGGCGCGGGCTTGGCACCGCAGCCCGCCACGATGGCGACTGTCAGCATGATTCCCCACTTTCGCATCCAGGAACTCATCGGACGATTTCACCCTGCCCCTTCACCGCGCGAACACGCTGATGAATGTCATCGAGCTTGAATCGCTCGCGCGTCCCGTCGCGCCACTGAACGTCAAACGATGCGGGTCGTTCGTTTCCTAAACCAAAGTGAGCGACTTCGGGACTATAAGAAAGGTAGCTGTAACCGCCGGAGACAATTCGCTTCATGATCTTGCCTCCGAGGTTTACGGAGACGACCGCATTGGTTTCCACGCGATGGAGAGCAGGGTTAAACGGAACAACGATCAGCCAGCCACCGCGGCGAGGTGCGTCATTCCGGTAGAGCCGTACCGGCGAGTTCAGATTTGTTACCACCATGTCGAGATCGCCATCGTCGTCAAGATCTCCAACGGCGAGTCCGCGCGACACTTCGACGCGCGTGCAGAATTCTCCCGCTTCGACACATGCCGATACGAACTTTGCCGCCCCATCGTTGCGATACAGCAGATTCGGTTCGCAATAGGCATTCCACGGTGCCGGCAGCTCGGCATCGCGGCGCGGTGCTCCCCACATGACGCGTCCGTTCACCACGGCGAGATCAACGTCGCCATCCAGCTCCAGATCAAAGGCTGCGGTTCCGAATCCGGTCAGCGGCATGCTGTCCGTACCGAGGCCCGATGAACCGGTAGCGTCATGAAAGCCGATGCCGCTGCCAAGATTCCGGTAAAACGTATTTGTTTCCTTGTCGAGGTGTGTCATGAAGAGGTCGAAAAATCCATCGGCATCAAAATCCGCCGTCACCACACCCATGCCTGCTTCCGCATAGCCCTGACCACTGAGCGCGACGCCCATCATGATGGCTTCATCGCGAAATGTGCCGTCCCCTTGATTGATCCAGAGATGGTTGGCATCGCCGTCGTTGGTAACGTACAGATCCAGGTCGTTATCGTCATCGAAATCGTGGCAGACGACGCCGAACCCGTGCCCGGCGGCGTTCGCGATTCCCGCCTGCCGTGTCACGTTTTCAAAGGTGCCGTCGCCGCGATTGTGAAACAGGAGATCGTGCGCGCCTGGAAAAACACTCGGGCCGCAGTAGTCGCGTCGACCCGCCATGTCATAACACAATTTTTCCGGATCCCAGTGGAGATACTGACAAATATACAGATCCAGGAATCCGTCTTCGTCGTAGTCGAAAAATGCGGCCGACGTCGACCAGCCGGGCGCATCGATGCCCGCCGCTGCGGTCACATTTTCGAACGTGCCGTCACCCCGATTGCGATACAACTGATCCGGGCCGTAATTGGTGACGAGCACATCGCGATCACCGTCGTTGTCCACGTCGCCGATCGCAACGCCCATTCCGAAGTGTGTGTCGCCGAGCCCGCTCTGCTCCGTCACATCGACGAATTTTCCGCCCGCGCTCTGCTTGAACAGCTTGTTGGTAAGTGGCGCAGCGTCGCTTGTTTCGCGTTGACCATTTACGCAATAGATGTCCAGCACTCCATCATTGTCGAAATCGAAAATTGCAATCCCGCCGGTCGTGATCTCCGGGAATCGATAGTTGCCGAATGCGCCGCTGTCGCAGGTAAAGCTGAAGCCGTTGTCGCGGACCTCGTGAAACCAGGCGGCGGAGTTTGGTTCGCTGGAACGTTGATCGTTCGCAGCTTCCGTCGTGGTCAGCGGCCGCGCTTCTGCGGAAGCCGACGCACTCGTCGGGGGCGCTGCGACGTTGTCGCGTACTCGGTCGCAACCGGCCAGTCCGGCAACCGCTGCTGTAACAAGCATGGCGGCGCGGCCCCTATGAGAGAGCACGTGAGTCCGCATCTGAGAAATTGATCTTTCGTTCATCTTGACATGGATGCGAAATCGGTTGACAGCCGCCTCCGCATCCGCGTCGCACATTAGCCACTTGCGACGCGGCACACGCGATTATAAGCGCTCCCCCTGCCTTCACGCGAGTCGGACACGTGACGGCCCATCTCGCATCCCCGCCCGCGGACCAGGGTGATGCGAATCGTTTTTCTCATCAGGGTGCACACATGGTTCGCGAAATTGCAGCGCGCGAGCTGTACCTCCCTACAATCCGCTGGAACATGGCCCATGCCGGGTTTCCACGGAATTTGGTCGCGAACCCGGATGCCGTTGCCGTATAATGCCGCGTTCCGCGCCATGACAACCGGCGTGGTACAACGGGTCGCAGGGTAGCGAATGAGTTGGGACTCCATTGCAAATGAAGCATTGGCGGTGTTGCGGCAGCATAGGCTGGACCAAAGGGGTGCGCATTGGGTTCTCGGTGTTTCCGGGGGCCCTGACTCCATGCTGCTTGCAATGGTTCTATGCCATCTGAATGCCGCACATGTGCTCGACTGGACGCTGCATGCTGCGCATCTCCACCATGGTTTGCGGGGAGCCGACGCAGACGCCGACGCAGACTTCGTGCAGCAACAGGCGCGAAACCTGGGACTGACTTACCATGAGGACCGGGTCGATGTGCGAGCGGAGAAGCCCAGCGGCGCTTCTACCGAGGAATTCGCCCGTGAGCATCGGGAGGCCTTTCTTCAGCGGATCGCATTGAAGACCGGAGCCGGTTGCGTCGCGGTCGGACATCACGCCGATGACAATGCCGAGACCGTGCTGCACCGAATTTGTCGGGGGACGGGATTGCGCGGACTCAGCGGAATGGCACCTGTCCGCCAGATTCAGCCGGCAAGTCGCGTCAAGCTCGTACGCCCGTTGCTGCGTATTTCAAAGGTCGATATCGAGGCCGCGCTGCGGGAACGAAACATCGAGTATCGCACGGATTCGTCGAACGAGTCCCTTGAATACACGCGGAACCGTCTACGGCGCACGGTGTTTCCGCTGCTCCGCGAGACAGTAAACCCCAACGTCGCCGATGCGTTGAATCGCCTCGCTGCGCAGGCCGGCTGGATGAGCCAGTATCTTGCCGACGCCGCCGAGCGCGTTTTTGATTCACTCGTTATTGAAGAGGATCCGGGACGTATCGTGTTGAACCGGAATGCGCTGCGCGGGAAACAGAGAATCATCCAGGCAGAAGTGATCCGCCGCGCCGTGTCGATCGTGCTCGGCGTCGAGCAGGATCTGAGCTTTCAACACATCGAGGCAGTGCTCCAGCTCGTTCATGACAGTGCCAGCGGCAAAGAGGCGCATCTGCCCGGCCCCCTCGCAGTGCGCACACAATATGGCCGCGTGGAATTCGCGCCCCTGACCGCGCAGGACGAGTTTCCTGATATCGGAACCATCCACGTTCGCTGCCCCGGTCAAACGTTACTTTCGCCGATTCGCCTGGAACTCACCGCGGAAGTGCGGGACATTGACGCGGCGAAAATCGACGAGCTCCGTGCCAAACCGCACCCCGGTGAGGAATGGCTCGACTACGACCGGTTGCAGTTGCCGCTGTTCGTCCGCGCGCGCCGGGACGGCGACCGATTTCATCCGCTCGGCGCACCGGGTGCCAAAACACTCGGCGATTTCCTCAGTGACGAAAAAGTTGATCCTGCGGCGCGGGTGCGCACCGGGATTCTCTGCGATCAGTCCGGACCCGTCTGGATCATGCCGCTGCGGATTGACGAGCGCGTCAAGCTGCGACCCTCTTCCGCGCGGGCGTTGCGTCTTTGCCTGCGTCACATGAACGATGTGAATTCGGAGATGCATTGATTTCCTGGCGCTTTGCGGGAACGGGATTATTTCTGCTGGCGCTCGCGCTGCGCGCTGGATGGGTGCTGAGCCAATGGACCCGTCACTCGGGCACAGCACAATTTCCCGATGAAGTACTTCATTGGCAGCTCGCGACAAACCTGATTGAACAGGGCGCACTCGTGAGCGATGACGGTCGCTACGCAGCGCGGATGCCCGGTTACCCTGCATTTCTCGCCATCTTTGCCGCGCTGGGCACCATCGGTCCGCTTCTGGCGAAACTTGCACAGGCCTTGCTGGGCGCGGTAACGGCTTGGGCCGGATACGCGTGGATGCGACAGTGCGGCGGAATCCGCGCCGGGTTGGTTGCCGGGGCACTGATCGCGCTGGACCCCTACAATGTTTTCTTCTCCAATCTGCTGCTCACCGAGGTGATTTTTACGCTCGCGGCTGTTGGTTTTGCGTGGAGCACGTGGCAACTGAGCGAGCGCGGCAATGCGCTGCCGCCAGGAGGTTGTGCCGTGACCTGCACCCCAGCGGATGCGGGCGCCGGAAGTATGTCACTCTGGTTTGCTTTCCTCGGGGTCACGCTTGTGTTTCTGCGTCCCTCCGCGGCGGGCTGGATCGCGCTTGCGTGGGGCATGATCGCCTGCTGGGGAGGGTCACGACGGCAACGGCTGAACGCGCTCGGGGTTGCAATTACCACGATGGTGATTGCGATGACCTTCTGGGGAATGCGAAACATGAACGTCCTCGGCGCGCCGACGTTGCTTTCCGCGAACGGCGGCATCACGCTTTATGATGCACAAGGCCCGCAAGCGGACGGCAGCAGCAATCAGGAGTTTATGCAGGCCCTGCCGGAACTCGTCGACAAATCGGAGCTTGAGCGCGATCGATATCTGCAGCAACGAGCGCTCGAAGAAATGAAGAGAGATCCACTACGGGTGGTTCAATTGGCAGGCGTGAAGTTTCTGCGTACGTGGAACCCGCTTCCCAATTACGAGCGCTACCGTGGTGGCGCAGCGGCAATCGTCGGAGCGGGTTATACAGTGATATTGCTGGCGGGCTTTTTGGTCGCGTTGAGGAAAATGCGAGAGCACCCTCGACTTTTCGTTGCGCTGCTGTTGCCGATCGCGTACTTTACATTTCTGCACATGATCTACATCGGCAGCGTCAGATATCGTGTACCGCTGATGCCGCTGCTTGCGTTGTGCTTCGCGCTGAATTTCATGCCCCGATCGTTGGCGCAGGACAGAACAGCGATGAATGAGCATGCCGGCTCTTAAGCCACGTCGCACGTTCTCACGGCACCGCGACTCTCATTCGCCGACGATCAGGCATATCGCGTACGCCGCCGCCACCTGCACACGCTCATCGGTGGAGTTGGCAGCCAGATCCTTCAGACCGGGGAGGGCCTTTGCGGCGCGGATTTCTCCGAGCGCCAGCGCGGCGAGCGAACGGATGCGCGCTTCTTCGCTGAAATCATCCGGATTTTTTCCGGCATAATTGAGATTGCTCAGCGCAAGATCCGTACCGTCACGGACGCCGATCTTGCCAAGTCCCCGCGCCGCCAACAGGCGATTTTCAAGATACTCTTCATCGCCGCGCGTGAGGATGATCTGCAGCGCCGGCCTGGATTCCGGTGCACCGATTTCCGCAAGCATCTGCAGCGAGAGCACTTTCGAAACCGCATCGCCTTGGGTATACGCAATCAGCTCCTGCAGGGCATCACGATCGCCGAGCTTGGCCAGTGCGCCGGTAATGTGCAGCAGGACCCGATTGGCTTGCTCGTTGATCCGCTGTTTCTGTGCCGCGAGCAATTGCTGTTTCGCACGAGGATCGCCGAGACTGCCGAGGAAATACGCCGCATCGGCGCGAAGATTTGCATCCGGGTTTTTGTTCAGCACAGCGATCAACGCTTTGATCTGACTCGCGTCACCGAGCCGGGCCGCGGCGAACGACGCCGCAAGTCGAACACGCGGATCGGGATCGCGGAGCTTCCGGCGGACGCGATCCAGCGCGCTGCGATCTCGGGTCATCCCGATTGCCGAACACGCGGCAAAGCGCACCAGCGGCGATTCGGACTCCAGCGCGATG
This sequence comes from Phycisphaerae bacterium, assembly GCA_050245935.1. GTDB lineage: Bacteria > Planctomycetota > Phycisphaerae > UBA1845 > Fen-1342 > JALHOX01. The sequence continues at coordinate 6,550 of JBFWWY010000003.1, forward strand.
GAAAATGTGCTTTTGGCCGCACGCGGTGCCACCCGCTGCAAGGCTTCGATCGAATTGGCTGCGATGATGTCCAGGTCGCTCTTCGCCCCCGCCATCAACAAGCCCTCCGCACGATCGCGCAGCTCATATTTTGCGAACAGCGTGGTGGGATTCGGTCCATCTGTCGAATCTTTGCCGGGTGTTTGACAGCCGCACAGGGCCACGACGCAGCAGAAGATCGCGCCGGCCCACGTTTGTTTTACTCGTTTCATGAAAGTCCCCGTTGTTGCTTTCCGCGAAACCAGCGGCGAATGTTCAGCAGCCATCGCGCGACAATTGCTTCCACCCAAAACGCGACGCCGGTAACGAGACAAACGCGCGCAAACCAGTCGCCGAAAATTCCGTAATAACTTTTTCGCGCGTCCAGAGGCATTTCGGCAACCAGATAGCCGGAAGGCTCATTGCCGAATCGCTTGCCGTCCTTTGAGACAGCTTCCCGGACCACACCATTGGCATCGATGATCGCACTGATCCCCGTGTTGACGGCGCGCGCAATCGGCACGCGATTTTCCACCGCCCGGAATTGGCAGATCGCCAGATGCTGCGGCAATTCCAGTTCCATCGCCCACCAGTCCCACAGAAACTTGCCGACGATGGTGGAGGGCGGCCGAGAAGGCGGCGGCATGTGAAACCAGCCGTCGTTGCTGATGTTCACCAGAAAATCCAAACGTTTTTTCCCTTCGCCCCAGGTGAAAAGGCGCGGCACATAGGCCGTCGTATCTTCGTAACAGATCGGGACGCCGAACCGGTAGATGCGCGAGTCCGCCTGAAGTTCGAAGGTCTGAAACCGCTCGCCGGCGGTGAGGGTGTATTCCACTCTTCCGCGATCGCTGAACGGACTGAGCTTATTCAGCAGCTTGTAAAGGTTGTGGAGGTTCATGCCGAGGAATCGTTGCTGGCGAAATGGGACCAGTTCACCAAACGGGACAAGATGAATCTTGTCGTAGCGGGCATCGCGCTGTCCGGTGTGCGGATCGTACACGACCGCCGAATTAAAACGCTCCATCGAGGGATACACTTTATCCGTAAATTCGACCGCCATCGTTCCCACGAGCAACGATGCGGGTTTGGTTTCGACATTGGCGAGCGGCTCGAGCGCGTACTCAGCGGCCTCCGGCATCGACCGCTCCAGCCTTCGCAGGGCGCGATTCGCGGTGGGAAAATCCGCGCGGGCCAGCGCCCGCAATGCTTCGTCATACAAACTGCCGAGAAACCACGTTGCCGGCGAAATGCCATCGACGGCATGTCGATCCACCTGAAGAAATTGCTTGTTGAGTACCGAACTCCAGGCAGTCTCGGGGAATGCGATCAGATCCGGTGACTCGCGCAGTGCGGCGGCCGCGAGCGACAAATAATCCGCAAACACTTTCTGCGACGGCGCGCGACCATACGGCGGCGTGCTGGTCAGGGGATAGAACGCCTGAAGTACTGCAACCCGCGGCCCCGGCGTCGGCTGATACTGCCCCGCGCGAATGCGCCCATACACCAGTGTGCTCCCGACGAGCAAGATCGCGACGCCTCCGCCTGCCCACAATTGCTGTCTGCGCGGCGGCTGCAGCGGTCGGCGGCGACGTTGCACAAAAAACTCAGCCAGCGCGCCGGACACGAAGATCGCGACGAACGATACGCCGTATACGCCGAAAATATCTGCGATCTGTATCAGAATGGTCTGATCATTCAGCGCATGGCCGACAAAGAACCATGGAAAGCCGGACATGACCCAGCCACGCAGATACTCGGTCGCCACCCAGACAAACGGCAATGTCCAGATCGGGGAGATTCCGTGACGCAGCCCGGCGCGGATCGCCCATGCGGCCATTGGCCAGTAAATCGCGAGATAAAAGCCGAGTGCCGCGTAGCCCAACCCCGTTACGGGCATCAGCCAGCGAACCGCGATCAGGTAAAAAAACCAGCCGCCGAGAAAACTAATCCAGTGAATCAGCCAGGCGCGCTGGGTGGAACATACCGCATACGTCCAGGGTGCCAGCGCGAGAAACGCCAGCGGCCAGAGCCCGTAAGGCTGAAACACCCACAGCAGCATGATGACCGTCGCGATCGTACAAAGCGAAAACCGCCTCACATCGCGCCAAAATGGTACGAGAACGCTCGCGATCGGCGGATCCGTGAGTTGTTTCTGCTTCATAGCGCGCGGTTTCGCATAACGTGGCGTAAGCCTCTTCAAATCGCAAGACGTCGGGTCCGGTCATCGTACGTGACGCCGACCAGCCTCGCGATTCTCCGAACGAAACGCGACGGCGTCAACTCGCGAAGCGAAAGAACGAATCTCCGTGGCTCGTCGATTCGCGAAATCAGAATTCCGAAGTCTCCGGTCACAAGTATTATTCCGCCAGCAGCCACGCCTCATTGAATTCTACATGGCTGATCCGCAAGCGATCATCCGAGTAAACGACGTGCACTGATCCGTCATCGGCTTGTGCCACGGAAGGGTAACTGTAGCTTCCCAGGCCATTGGCAAGGACACGTGGCGACGACCACGTGCGACCCCCGTCGAACGAGAGTGCGGCGACGAGCGGTCGCCGCAGCGCGGCGTCATCGTTCCATACGAGCAGCAAATTTCCGCTGGAGAGTCGAGCGAGCGCCGCCGGCGCCCCGGGATTGGGGAAGCCCGAGTCACGGCTGATCGTCCACGACGTTCCGCCATCAGGGGACATTCCGGTCCAGAGTTTGCCGGTAGCGGTGTTTCGTCCTACGAGCAGGAGCGTTCCATCAGCATTTTCCACGATCGACGGTTGAATTAACTTTGCGGGCAAGGTTGTGTCGATTCGCGCCGCTTCCTGCCAGGATTCACCCTCATCCTTCGATTCGAACAACACCGCATGTTGAAGCAAATCGTCGTAAGCCGGCAATACCAGCGAACCGCTTTGCAGCCGAATCGGCGGATAGCGCACGTTGCTTCCCAACTGCTCACTCAGCACCCGCGGCGCGCTCCAGGTCTCTCCCGCATCCTGCGATTCCTGCCATTCAATATGAGCAGTGCTCCAGCCGCCGGGAATCACCGCATAAAAAAGCAGGACGCGTTCACCCTCGACATGCAGGACCGGATTTCCGACTGCCTGCGCGCGATCGACGACGCGGCGCGGCGGGCTCCACGTGCCTGCGTCGGGCGTCCACCGCGCAGTGTAAAGATCGGCGCCTGTCAGCTCGCGCGGACCACTGTACGAATACCAGGCGGCCAGTCGTTCTCCCCGCGCGAGCGCGACAATGGAAGGCGCGTGGCTTCCCGCTTTTCCGTCGATCTCATCGAAGATCGCTTGCGCTGCAAACATCGCACTGTCGGCGGGAAAGGTGCGACGCGCCGCGGCCAATTCGAGCGTGCCGAGCGGAGCGTTGGTGATCCCCGCGCCTTCGGCATCCAGTGTCACCATCGAGCCGGGTGAAAACGGGCAACCGCCGACAAGCAGTGATGCCGGCAGCACCGAGAAGTATACGATTCGCTGCAACGCCGTTGACCGACGAACGTGGATTCGGCCCAATCGTTTTTTCATCTCGTTCATCCTACCCGTCTGCGTGAACGTTGCGAGAGTAAAACACCATTTCGCGTCTTCGATTGAAAATCTTGGAGCTGTCGCGGATAGTGCGTCGAATTCGCAAAGGGCGCGCATGAGCACGAAAACCGGTCATGATGAGATTCCGACCAGCGGCTTGGGTCGTCCACGCGCCTGGGTAGCTGGCACGATCGTTGCGATCTTGTTATTCATTCAGGCCGGACTCGCATTCGCGTCTCTTTACTATGACAGCGTCACGTTTGACGAATTGACTCACTTCACGTCCGGGGAAAGTTACTGGCAAACCGGTGATTTTCGACTCGATCCCGAGAATCCGCCGCTGATCAATTACTGGTCAACGCTGCCGCTGCGATGGATTGAGCATGCACCGATCAACATCCAGTCGAAACATTGGCACGAAGGCGAACAATGGCACATGGGCCGCGAGTGGTTCAACCACGATAATGACGGCGAACGTCTGCTCTGGTACGGCCGCGCCATGATGATCTTGCTGCTTCTCTGCTTCAGTCTCACGGTTTTTGCCGTCGCGAAGCGCATCCTGGGCACGTCATCGGCACTACTTTCGCTGGCGTGCATCGTTTTCTGGCCGACGATTCTCGGGCACGGACGGCTGGTCACATCCGATGTGCCACTTGCGTTGTTCAGCTTGCTCGCGCTCTGGCGCACCCAGCGATTGCTCGACAAGCCCACGGTCGTACGCTGGTGTTGGGCGGCGGGAGCATGTGCCTGCCTGTTTCTTACGAAATACTCCGCGATTCTGACCCTGCCGGCGTTCGCCTCTCTGGGCGCGATCTCCACCTATCTCGCAATACGCCGGGGGAAAAGCACGCGCAATTCGGCGTCTGCCGCGCCGCACGCTCGGTCGGTTCCTCCCGCGCTGCGTCCGACTTGCTTGCTCCTTACACTCGCATGTTCCACCTGGATTGCGATCTGGTCGGCGTACGGATGGCGATTCTCCATGTTTGCGGATGATCTGACGCTGGACCAGATGGCCGCCGTCATCGACGAGAATCCCCAGACCACCGACGCACGCGTTTCAACGCGCCGCTATTGGCTCAACATGCTGACCTACACGGCTGCCGAACGCGACAAGGTGCTCGTTCCGTTTGCGGTTCAAACTCTTGAACACTATCGAATTCTGCCGTCTGCGTATCTGTATGGTTTCATGTACACCTACCATTCCGCACAGGGCAGACGTAATTATCTGATGGGCGAGTTTTCCGACACCGGCTGGTGGTATTACTTTCCGGTTGCTTTTCTCGTGAAAACTCCGTTGCCGATCATCGCGCTCGGCATTCTCGGTATAGCCTCGTTTTCGCGGAAACCAAAAATACTCCGACAAAATGCCGCGCTGCTTGGCACCATCGGCGTATTCGCGTTCGTTTACTTTGTCGTATCTTTAACCACGAAGATCAATATCGGAGAACGACACCTCGTTCCTACCTATTTCCTCGTAGCGTTGGCGGTTGGTCTTTGTACCCGATGGATGCAATCAAAGATCGGGCGCGTCATCGTCTGTTCGCTAAGCGCATGGATGGTCCTGAACACGTTCAGGTCGTTTCCGGACTTTCTGTCCTTTTTTAATTCCGCCGCAGGTGGCTCCGCCAACGGTCATCAATGGCTTGCGGACAGCAACACCGACTGGGGACAGGGACTCGCGCGAATCGCACGCTATGCGGAAAAACATCCGGACGAAAAAATTCTGCTCGCCTATTTCGGCAGCGCTGACCCGGTCACCTATTTGCAATGCACGAGCCTGCCCAGCTTCCACCATTTCGGCCCGGTTGCAGGAATCGAACCCGGTACTTATATCGTGAGCGCCACGCAGTTACATGGCGTGTACATTCCCGAAGCGCGGTCAACGCATTGGGAACAACCCCTCCATCAGAATGCAATTTCAGAAATGACGAGATTGGCAAATGCGCCGCTCGCTGCGGAAGCTCCGCCGTTGGCGGTCAAGGAACAACAGGAAATGATCCGCGAGCTGGAGGACATTCGCAGATTCTATGTCCTGTATTGCCTTCTCAAACGGACACCGGATGAACGCCTGGGCGCAGGATATTTCGTCTACCGACTCTCCGCAGACGATTTACAGGACATGTTCGGGGGAAAATGAGACGCGCGGCTCACCAATCCTGCTTCACAGGCTGATGCTGCGCACGCAATCGCACGCGGAGTGCCTCGCGACGCTTTTTCTCGTTGTCTCGAACCGTTTGCAGCAATGTTTTCGCTTCTTCTTCCGTCAGCATGATCCCTTCGGAAGGGTCCTGCCCAGTGCCTTCCTCCGGCGTAGCGGATTGCGGCGCGGGCTTCGGCATTTCCGACGGTTTGTCACCGCCCTCTTTGGGCTGTTCGAGTTCACACTCTTCGTCTCCGCTTGTCTGCGGCTGCGTCTCGGGCTTTCCAGGGTCTCCCTGCTCTTCCGATTTTTCCTCATCGGACTTGCGCTGCTCATTCTGCGATCCGCTTTGCTGCTGCGAGGATGACTGCTGGCCCTGCTGCGAAGACGACTGCGGATCCTGCTGCTGCTGCTGATCGCTTTGCTGCTGATTTTGCTGGGACGAGTCGTTCTGTTCTTGCTGTTGCTGCGAGGGATCGGACGAGTCCGGCTTGCCGCGCTGCGAATCCTGCTGCTCCTGCTCGCCATCCTGCGATTCATCGCGCTGCGAATCTTGCTGCTGTTGCTCCGCTTGCTCCTCCAACTGCTTCTTGAGCTGGAATGCCAATTCAAGATTCGCGCGCGCGTTGGTGTTCTGCGAATCGAGCCGGATCGCATCGCGATATTGTTCGATCGCCTTGCCCAGCGCGGGGATTGCGCCTCCCGCCGCCTGCGGGTCCTGTGTGGCCAGTGCGTCGAGCGCCTCGCGGTAATTGCAGTTGCCGAGGTTGTACCGCACGCGCGATTCGAAAGCGGCATCGTTGTAATGCAGCGCCTTGACCCATGCATCTTTCGCCGCGGCGATGTCGCCGAGCCGGTAGTGTGCCGCGGCTTCATTGTGAAGCGCGATCGCCCGCAATTCGTCGGGCTGCGTCTCCGCGACGGTCTGATACGTTTCCAGCGCGTCGGCAAAATTGCCCTGTTCGTACTGCATATTGGCCCGCGCGATGATTTCTCGTGGTGCCGAAGCGCTTGCGGCAGACGCCGTAGCGACCGACCACGTTCCAACCAGAAGGATTGCCACCCGCGGTAATGAAAATGTGGAATTCAACTCTTGAGCCATATTCATATTGTATTCCCCCGGTCCAACGAGTGCTGCAAGATTGCTGACGAGTTGCATACCGCCCCACAGTCGTCACGCCACATGGGTCTCAGCTCAATGCGTCATGCTGCATTGGATCGATAACGCTGTGCGAATCGCGCTTCCGGCCGCTTCCCTTCCCGCAAACACGCATCAATCAGCACGAGCAGCAGTGCGGCCCCCGCGAACCAGTGAAACTGTGCAGGTAACTTCACCTGTTCGGCTTCTTCCCGCTCGGTGTAGCGAATCGCCGGCACCACCTGCGTGCTGTAGATTTTTCCCAGATCGAAATTCTTCGTCCCCACCGGTACAAACGCGTTCAGTCCGGATGCGGCGGCAACTTTTCGCAAGTCATCAAAGTTCGCCTTGCTCCATACGGTTTGTCCTTCGTATTCCAGATATGTCTCACCGCCCCGCGCGCCGGGAAGCGGAATCCGGGCCCCTTCGCGTTCGTCGCCGAGCGCGACGGCGATGACGGGAATCTTGTGCTCCTCCCAGGCCGCCTGCGCGGCCTGCACCGGAAAACTCTCCTGATCCTCGCCATCCGTGATCAGCAGAATGATTTTGTGGGTGTCGAGTGTGGTGGGAAACAACTCGACAGCTTTTCGAATTGCGTCCCCGATCAGCGATCCCCCGCGCGGCGAACTATGAATGTCCACGTCGTTCAAGGCCAGCCGCAAAAAGCCGTAATCGTCGGTCAACGGACAGACGAGCCGCGGGACGCCCGCAAATGCGATCACGCCAACGCGATCACCTGCTAACGCGGGAATGAGATCATCCACGATCGAAAGCTTCGCGCGTTCCAACCGGTTGGGCGCGATATCGCGAGCGAGCATCGATCGCGAAACGTCCAGACAAACCATCACGTCGATGTTGCGTTTGAAGACCTTTTCCGTCGCTTCGCCCCAGCGCGGACCGAGTATCGCGGTCACCAACAGACCCAGCACCAAAACCCGCAGCACCACCCGCATGACAGGACGCACCGTCTGCAACGGGGGTGCGATGAACGGTAACAAGGGACGTTCTGCAAAGCGCCGCAAGGCGCCGCGACGCTGAATGATCGCAAACGACATGACTCCCGCGATTGCGAGCACCACCCAGGACAGGTGAATCCAGGCCGGATTGTCAAAGGTCCACTCATTCATGTCGTTTTTCTCAGCATCGTCGAATCGAGCAACGCGTGCAGCGCCAGCAGGAGGAACGACGCTGCCAGCAGCGGCCAGGCAAGTTCGCCGAAGTGTTCGTAGCGTCGTTCCTCGGTCTTTGTGCGCTCAAGCTGGTCGATCTGCTCGTAAATCTTCACCAGGGAGTTCACGTCGGTGGCGCTGAAGAACTCTCCCCCGGTTGTTTCGGCAATTTCCCGCAATGCGGAGTCGTCTACCGGAAAAGTGCGTTCGAAGAAGCCGCTGCCGCGAATTTCCCCGGTTCCTGCCAGAATCGTATACACCTTAATCCCGAAATTTGCCGCAAGTTGACCGGCTTCCACCGGTTCGATTTCGCTGGCGTTGTCCTGACCGTCAGTGAGCAGAATCACAATCCGGCTCGTAACGGTGTATTGCTCTCCCGAGCCGGAGGTTCGTTTCAGATCTTTCAGGCGTTCCACCGCGAGCGCGAGCGCGTCACCGATCGCGGTATTGCCCTCTTCCCGCGTCTGCAAGGTCTCCAGTTCGCTGATGAATTGCGTCAAGCTCTCCCGATCCAACGTGAGCGGACAAATGCTGTCGGGAAATGTACCGAAACGGATCAGTCCGATGAGATCGTTGGGCCGTCCCGGCAACTCCCTGCCTTCGCCGGTCACAAACTCGTGAACGACACGCTTCACCACGTCCAGTCTCGTCACGCCGGAGCCCCGGCGCACCAGATCGTCGGCCTCCATGCTTCCCGAAACATCGACCACAAGCTGAATCGCAATGCCTTCCGCAAACTCATAGCTGGTGGTGTCCGCGCGCTGTGGTCTCGCGCAGGCAATCGTGAGCGCGGCAATCGCGCCGGAAAGCAGAATCGGCAGCAGGATCCGGGCACCTTGTCCCCGTCGTGCTCCGACTTGTGCCAACACGCTCGTATCTGAGTAGCGAATCACGCTCCGGCGCCGCGGCCGCAGCCATAGCCACCACAGCGGAATCAGCAAAACCAGCCCGCTGAGCACCCACGGATACCGCCAGAACAGCCAGTCCGGCGTAAAGGGGAAGTGGACCGAAGTCATACCGTCCCCTCCACGGGTGCGCGCTGTGCGGTGGCCTGCACGAACGATCGCGCGGTCGCGAGCGCGGCCCGCGCATCGTCCGGCATGGCCTCATAGGCCGCATATTTCACGATGTCGCACTGTTCCATGAACGGGGCCAGCGCTTGCGGGTCGAAAGGCAACGCCCCACTTCGCCGCGCCGCAGTCGTCCGCAAGAACTCCTCCGTCGTCATGTCCGGTGCGGCAATCGAAAATTGCCGCTCGATGTATTCGCGCACGATTTCACTCATGCGGTAATAAAGCAGTTTGATTTTCTCGAGACCCGCCGCTTCCTCCACCTGCAGCGCGCTCAATTCGCGCAGCGCCCACTCGTGCGGCGGGATCGGCGGCGCAGGGCGCAGCAATGTCCTGCGCAACCACAGGATCAGACCCGCGAGCACCGCGAGCACCAACAACGCGATCCCCACGTACATCGCGATCGTGGTTGGGGCAAGCGGTTCGGGCGGGGGTGAGAGAATGGCGGAAATGTCGCGCGGCTCGGCTGCCGAATCCTGTGACGTCAGCACGCCCGCGACTTCCACTTTCTGCGGGTTGGACGCGATTTCGGATTCGAGCGGTGCGTCGTCTTCGCCGGCAACACTTTTGCCGTATTGCACGACGAGCGCGGGTATCTCCAGCGTGCCTGCGGAGAAAACCGGAATGCGATAGACGGCAACGGACTCACGGGTGCCGTCCTCGCGAAGCACCGGCGGCTTCTCCGGCTCCATCTCAGTGTCGAGCGGCTGAAATGCGTCGGCGGTCGGAAACGCGGCGCGGTATTCCGGAGGTGCAGAGAATCGCATTTCCACGCGCATGTCATCGCCGACGATCGGGCTGATCGGCGTGATCGTTGTTGTCAAGGAGAGCGGCCCGCGCGTGACGGTGTCCACCAGCGTTTCGGCTGCGACATCCGGCTTTGATTTTTCTTCGCACCCGGTAAGCGAAACCACAGTGACAATTGCGATCACGGCCAACACGGCCGTCGAACATCGGCGGCTCGGCAGACACCGCGCATTCCCGTTGAAAGCGATGGTTCGGCAGTCCCGGCGCGCCAGATGCGCCATCGCATCAACGGACCTCGTTCCACAATTCAGCGCGAAGCGTCGAGAGGATATCCCTTCCACCTCCGTGCCTCCGCGCCTCCGTGGTTGCATTACTTGATTGTGTCGGGCCCGAGCGCTCACCGCCGTTCCCCCCGCTTGCGGAAAAATCGCATCAACGGCTCGACGAACGACTCGCCGGTCTGCAACTCGATTGGATCAATCCGCAGCCGACGAAACTGCTTCACCAGCCGGTCGCTCTCGGCGGCGGCCAGTTCCGCGAATTTCCGCCGCACCCGTCGCGAACCGGTATTGAGCATCACCTGGTCACCCGTCTCCGGATCGAGGAATTCGAGATAGCGCACGTTCGGCAGTTCCGCTTCGCGCGGATCGCTGATGACGATCGGGATCAGATCATGACGCCGCCGCAATACGCGCAGCGGCTGCACGAAATCCGGGCAGCGGAAATCGCTGATGACAAACACAACGCAGCGCTTGTTCTGCACGCGGCTGAGATACTCCATTGCTCCTGCGACGTCAGACCCGCTGCCCTGCGGCTCGTGGTAGAGCAGCTCGCGGATCACGCGGAGCACATGCCGTTTCCCTTTCCGTGCGGGAACAACCGCTTCGATTCGATCCGTAAACAGGATCATGCCGATCTTGTCATTGTTCTGGATCGCCGACATCGCGAGCGTCGCGCCCACTTCCGCGACCAGCTCTGACTTGAGCAACGTTCGTGTGCCGAAATTCTGCGACGCACTGATGTCGACGAGCAGCAGCACCGTCAGTTCGCGTTCTTCGCGAAATGTCTTAATGAACGGTCGGCCGCTCCGTGCGGTGACGTTCCAGTCGATCGTGCGCACGTCATCGCCGGGCTGGTACTCGCGCACCTCCTCGAACTCCATGCCGCGCCCCTTGAACGCGGAGTGGTATTGGCCCGCAAAGAGGTCATTGACCATCGCGGAAGTGACGATCTGAATGCGGCGAACTTTTTTGAGTAGATCCGTCGGAATCATCTGCAGGAATGTCTAACTTCGCGACCTCGAAACTGCAACCATTACGCGCGACGATCACCTCGCGATCAACCTGTCGAAAACTGCTTTTCGTTCGTTGACCGGAAATCCTGGCGTCGTCACAGAACTATACCGCCTGAACGCCGGCTTTGTTCGCGCTGATGGATTGTTCGCTTTTGCCGGCACCGCGCTCGAAACCCGCGCCGAGCAGCACCTCGTTCATGCTGCCGCTGCGAAAGCCGCGCAGATCGACGGTCACGTGGGCATAGCCGATTTCGCGGAATTTCGCGTCGATCGCGTCCCTTACCCGCCCGTCCAGCAAGTCCTGAATCTGGTCGTGCGGTACCTCAATTCGCGCCAGTTTCTCATGATGCCGCACGCGACACTCCGGAAACCCGAATGCGCGCAGCACGGTGTCGGCGGCGTCGATCTTGCGAAGCGTGGCGGTCGTCACCGGCGCACCGGAGGGAAGGCGCGACGCCAGCCACGGCGACGCGGGCTTCTCTGCGACCGACAAACCCACTGCCCGCGAGATTTCGCGGATGTCGCTTTTTGTCAGACCCGCGTCCGCCAGGGGCGCGCGGACATTTTTCTCCGCAGCCGCCTGCAAACCTGGACGATAGTCACCATGATCGTCCACATTGGTGCCGTTCAGCACCGCGGCATAACCCCGCCCGGCTGCGATCGGCGTCAGCTTGCCGTACAGCTCGGACTTGCAGAAATAGCAGCGATTCGAGGGATTTGCGGCGTAGTTTGGATCGTCGAGCTCGGCGGTGCTCAGAAACTCGTGCGGAATGTCTATCTCCGCCGCAATCCGCGCGACCGCCGCCAGGTCCGCACCCGGCACGCTCGGGCTTCGCGCGGTGATCGCGAGCGCCCGTTCCTTGCCCAGCGCCTGCCGCGCAGCATAGGCCACCAGCGTGCTGTCGATTCCGCCGGAGAATGCGACGATGGCCGAATGCAACGGGCGGATCTGCTGCAGCAGCGCCTCGTATTTTTCTTTAGTAGTTCGATTCATGCTGCACTTCACTGACCGGCTCGACGTGCGTCACGGGCTTGGGCTTGAAAATATAACTCGCAAGGAAACCGCTCAGCACATAGAGCCAGGAGACAACGAACACCGTCGCCGAAGGATATACATAGAGCAGCACAAACACTGCCATGATGATCGCGATCAAATGGGACGGCGGACGTCGACTGCGCACATAAAGATTAAAGACGTGGGCGTAGTCCAGGCGGCTGAGCATCAGATATCCCAGCCCGACCGCGCTCACCGCCATGATCCAGATACATGCGGCCATGAGGAAGCCTGGCTTCGACACCTGTCCTCCGCGCAGCATGGTTTCGTACAGCAGAATGAAACCGACGAACGCCGCCGCCGCGCCCGGCGTGGGCAACCCGCTGAACTGGCGCTGCGCGGACTCGCCGCGCGTGTTCTCCGCGTTGAAGCGCGCCAGACGTACCGCCGCACAACTCGCGTACGTCAATGCTGCTGCAAGCCCGAGCTGCCACTGCACCCGCGTCGTAACCAGCGTCTCCTCGAAAGGGCGCATCAGAATCGTCACAAACAGCAACGCAGGCGCAACGCCGAAACTGACGACGTCGGCAATCGAATCAAGCTGCGAGCCGAATTCCGAGGTGCGTCGCGTGAGCCGCGCCAGCCGACCGTCCAGTGCATCGAACACCATCGCGAGCATGATGAGATAACCGCCGACGGCGATATATGAGGGAAAGAAGTCAATGATCGTGGGTGTGGTGATCTGATAGCGATCTCCCGCGAACGACCCGCGGATTGTGAACAGGCAGCACAAAATCGCCAACACCCCGCACAGCATGTTCGCGAGGGTGGCGCCCGTCG
>JBFWWY010000004.1:0-18571 GCA_050245935.1 Phycisphaerae bacterium
GCGCACTTCTTCGACATAAGCCGCCAGCAGCGCGAGTGCGGTCAGCGCGGCCGAACCAATCGCGAAGCCCTTGCCGGTTGCCGCGGTGGTATTTCCGAGTGAATCGAGCGCGTCCGTGCGTTCGCGTTCGATCGGCTGCTGTTGTGTCTTTTGGGGGTTGGTGCCGGCGTTGTCGGCGATCGGGCCGTAGGCATCCGTCGCGAGCGTAATGCCGAGGGTCGCCAGCATGCCCACCGCAGCAATTCCGACGCCGTACAAACCGAGCAGGAATTCCTGCTGTCCGCCTGCAAAGATGAAGGCGAGGATAATTGAGATGATGATCGTCAACAGCGACGTCCATGTGCTCTTCATGCCGAGTGCGACGCCGGCGATGATGACCGTAGCAGGGCCGGTGACCGCTTGTTCGGCGAGTTTCTTGGTCGGCTCATATTCGTAACTGGTGTAGTACTCGGTGGCAAAGCCGATGATGTTGCCGGCGACAAGGCCGACGAGGATCGCCCCGAAAACACCTGCGGCACTCACCGTGCCGCCTTCGCCGGAAATATCGCCCAGAAGGTTTTGGCAGATAAACCAGGCAGCGACAGCAATCAGGACCGTACTTCCGTAGATGCCGACACGCAGTGCGTTAAGCAACTGGGTCATGGTCGCGCCTTCTTTGGTGCGCACCATGTAGATGCCGATGATGGACAGGATAATCCCGACGCCGGCGAGAACCATCGGCGTCGCGAGCATCTTCAATGCGGGGATAAATGCCGCATCTTCGCTTCCGCCAAAAAGGGCGGTTGCGGCAGCAACACCGAGGGCGGCAGTTGCGAGAATCGAGCCGCAGTACGACTCGTACAGGTCCGCGCCCATGCCGGCAACGTCACCGACGTTATCACCGACGTTGTCGGCGATTGTGGCGGGGTTACGTGCGTCGTCTTCGGGAATGCCGGCTTCGACTTTTCCGACGAGGTCGGCACCGACGTCTGCGGCCTTCGTGTAAATACCGCCGCCGACGCGGGCGAAGAGGGCCTGCGTGCTGGCACCCATGCCGAAGGTCAGCATGACGACGGTGATATCATTCAGCGACATTTCAAACGGCAGGATGCCGCTGTAGAGCAACAGGAACCACAAGACGATGTCAATCAGGCCGAAGCCGACAACGATCAGGCCCATGACGGCTCCCGAGCGAAACGCCACGACGAGGCCGTCATTGAGGGACTTGCGCGCGCCGGCGGTTGTTCGGTGCGAGGCGAGCGTGGCGGTGTACATGCCGATCCAGCCGCAAAGACCGCTGAAGAAGCCGCCGGTCAGAAACGCGAACGGGACGATCGGATGCTGTACGTGGAGACCGAACGCCATAAATGCGAGAATCGCACTGAGGCCGATGAATACAACGAATACGATTTTGTACTGCTGCCGTAAGTATGCCATCGCGCCTTCGCGGACGTACTTGGAAATTCGCTGCATGAGTTCGTCGCCTTCATCTGCGGACTTCATGCCCGCGAAAAAGATGAACGCGAAAATCAGTGCCAGCACAGATCCGATGGGCGCGACCCACCAGAGCTGCGGAATGTCAGCCAGACTGCGGGCAGTGTGGTCCCCGACTGCTGCCGCGACTTCGGTTGCCGCGTCAGCGACGACCGGATTCGTCTGTACGACCGGTGTCGTGTCGTTCGTCGCAGAGTCCTCCTGGGCCCATGCCGTTCCGGTGAAACTCCACGTCAACAAGCAGCACAATGCCGTGCTGCACAATCGATAGATGCACCTTTGGCTCGATCCTTTCACGGACGAGTCTCCTTTTATTCGTACCTGGGTGGTCTGGTTAAAAATACCGAAAGGGCCAACGCCCGGACCGGGTCCAGCCTCCGCGCCTCGGCTGCCGGAACCGTCGGAATGCCGCAGTGTAGTAAAACCGTGTGGAGAGACAAGCACGCGCAAAGAAAAAGCGGCAGAACCGGGCAGGGGAGTCCCGGAAATTGCTGCCGCTCTCAAATTCTTACGTCTCGGCGCGTCAGCCTTCTTTGGCGATACGCTTCATGCTTTTGCGCTTGTTGCGTCGCTTTTGTTCGGAGGGCTTCTCGTAGTAGCTGTTTCGCTTGATGTCGCGGGTGAGGCCCTCTTTCTCGCAGAGCTTTTTGAATCGGCGGACCATCTGCTCAACCGACTCGTTGCTTCGGACTTTGACTCGAATCATGCAAACCTTTCCATTGCGAAACATCCTCGTGCGAGTAGTGATTTCGGGGTAAGACCCCGCTCAGACGCCTGTATACAGATCCGGGAGTATATGCCCATCCGTGTGGATCTGGCAACCCCGTAAGGCAAATCCGCGCCGGCAAAATTCGCCCGCACGTCACGGTGGGGGACGGGTGTTACGACCATACCGACCTGAATTGTGACCGTCGCCGACGAATCATCACCCGTGGTTTGGTGTGCGTTGTGGGTATTTTTCCGCATCCCGTTGTGTTCATCATTTACTTTGAGCCCGGCGACTGGTCCGTGGGCACCGGCGTCGACCGGTGCAATGAGTCTTCCACGGCTGTGCGAATGTTATCGTCATGCCCCGCACCGTACCCGACAAAAGCGACCCTTCCGAACCCGTCAATGACATATAACGCGGGAATTCCGCCGACCCGATAGTCCTCGGCAACGTCGTCGCCATCGAGCAGCAGCCCGTAGGTAAACCCGCGATCTTTCATGTACGCAACGGGATCGGTGTCTCTGGGCCAGGTGCTGATGCCGTACACGTCGACCGGCTTGTCAGAAAAATCTTTGTGAATCTGCTGAATTCCCGGCATGGCCTTCTTGCACGGGGCACACCAGACAGCCCAGAAATCAAGGACAACAGCCCGTCCGCGCTGCTTGGAAAGCTGCACCGTTTCGCCATCCGGCGTCCGCAATGTCCAATCCGGCACCTTCCATCCGACGGGCAGACCTTTGTACCGCCCGGGCTTTTCCGGGGCATGGAACGCGTTGTCGGGAATTTCGGGGTTCTCTTCGAAATTGCTCAATTTCAGGTGGAACGTGCTCACGCCGCTTTGCGGGGTCCGAAATTGACGGACAACTTTTCGCGGCAGATGTGATTTCAGGTCAAAATACCAGCGTGCTTCATCACCCACTTTGTAGCGGGAGAGGATGACATCCGTCGGCTGATCATCGATACGCGCGGTTTCAAAGTACACCGACTTCGCTTCCTTACGCTCGGCTTCGAACGGTTGTTCCATCGTCAATTCGGCCAGGAACAAAAGGCTGTACAGATCGGATCGCTCAATATCCGCGGCGTTCCCCGAAAAGTAGACGCCTGAGGCGCGATCCTGCACGAACAGCTTTTCGCCGTCGCAGATGAGGAGTTGCTTGCGACCGGCATCGTCGATTTCGATGCGGATTTTTGCGTTGTGCGGCGCGCTACCTTTCTGGCACAGAATCCGCGCTTTCATCGGCGGCACGGCGTTTTTCATGACACCGTCCGACCAGGCTTCACCCTCGTACTGAAACGCCTTGAGCGCGCCCACGGCTTGGTCCGCCGCGGTCAGAACTTCGATCGGGTCCGTCGATTTGGATTGGGCAACCGCCGGACTGGCGATCAGAAACAGGAGGGGGATAAGAATATATTGCATCGGGGGATCCACTGAGAAAGAACTTTGCTTCAACCTGTCCGTCGACGATGCGGCTGAATCGCGTCGACACGAAAGTGAACCGGGACATATTGACGGTTGGCGTTTCACCGGCAATATTCGGCTTCACGGAATGCAGACTCCACCGCAATTGTACCGAAAGGACGCGGCATGAAGAAACGTTGGAAAACGATGTTGATTGCAATCAGCACGGGTATGGTGATGCAGGTGCCGGGATGCACGGAAACGGCGGCCAGCATTGCTGCGACCGCCTCGGTTGTGACGGCCGGCAGTGTGGTCTATCTGGTCAGCCGCATTCTCGACTAATCGGGACTTCACGCTCGATTCGCCTCAAGTGCGGATTCAGGCGGTGTCGAGGTCGTCGCGGCGTCCGTCGACAGTTCGGTCATTCCCGCGCGATAAGATTGCGTGACACGGGTCGGCGTCGTCATGGTGCGACGTCGCGCACGCGCTTTCGTTTCGGAAAGTGCCACGCGTACTTCCGCGAACGCCTTCTTGACGTTGGCGAGCGCTGATTCCGAGGTGCGGTTCATGTTCTTGAGCGCGATCAGTTCATTCTCAAAGACCTGACGCTGCTCCAGCAGCCGCTGGTTTTCACGCTCCACGTGTTCCACCTGCGCGTGAAGTTGTTTCTTTTCATCCCGCAAGCCTTCGATTTTTTCGTTCAGCGCGGTCTGAGCGCGCGTGAAGTCGCGTTGCCGTTCTTCCGCGGCCCGAATCGCGTTTTGCGCGTCGAGTCGTTCGGCCCGCAGATGTTCAACGGTGTTCGAAGCGTCCTGCGCGCGGGTCTGGAGATGATTCCGTTCATCCACGACCTCGCGATGGGCACGTTGCAGTTCTTCCATTTTCGCACGCAGCGTTTTCTGATCCGTGCGGAGCGTGTCGCGTTCCTTGCGAAGCGCCCAGAGTTCTTCCAGTTCCTTGGTGTTTTTCTTGAGCTCATTGCGGAGTTGCTGCCGCTCGGCCTCGGCGGTCGCAAGTTGTTCGTTTAGCTTTGATACGCGGGCGGCGGCCTCGTTGACCTCTTCTTCGAGCATGATCAGCTCTTGCCGATTGCCCTCCAGTGATTCGACGCGCGATTGCAGCGTGGCGTTCTGCCACTCCAGTTCCTGAATTCGCTGGTTGGCGGTCTGAATCGTCTCGGTCTGTGTGCGCAGTTCGGCTTCGAGCGAGTCGCGAATTTCCTGCTGGCGATCGAGCTGCTCTTCGAGTTCGTTGATGACAGCCAGCACATCGTTCCGCTCGTCGAGAAACGTATCTTCGATGGACGCTGTGCTCGGCGACTGCCGCAGGGTGGCGCGCAGTTCTTCCGTTGCATCCGTGAGGTTGTCGTAGTCGACGTCATGCAGCGCATCTGCGGTGGTCGCGTGGTCGCCATTGTTTCCGACGGTGGCGTTTTTCGCATCAGCCGGCGTGCGCGTGTTCTTCGTCCCTGCCATAATTGCGTCGTCCTTGCACTAGAGCGATCCGGTTTTTCCGGGTTTGTCACGCGATCCGCACTACCCATGGCGTCCGCCGCAACCCGCTGAGGCCAGTCAACTCTCGTTATCGGTGGCGCAAGAACGATCACTTAACCCGCAAATGGGACGCGCAGAAAAAACGCGCACATTTCGCCGGTCAGCAGTGGGGGGGGGCATCCCAATCGTTCTGTCTCGCGCGGACTGGGGGAGATCGTGGCACATATTCGCCAGCTTTTGACCTGAGGAAACCGTTCTTTACGCAAACTGTCCGGGTAGATACAATCCCGGATTCCGACGGTGGCGTAGCTCAGCTGGTTTAGAGCGGCGGATTCATAACCCGCAGGTCGGCGGTTCAAGTCCGCCCGCCACCATTTCCCCGCCTGATTTGGTCTTCTCAATGTCTGATAACACGAACCGTCATGCGCTTTCGCTGGGGCTCGGCAGTTCCGGCGCGCACGGGTGGTTCCTTGGCTGCAGAAAGTGGGGGGACGGATCTCAGCCGGTCAGCGAAAAACGAAGTAAAATCGTCGGAAGAACTCGGCAGGAGCCTCGGACTCCCGATTGCAGCTTTTGCAATTCCGACTTTCTCGGAACGTTGTCGTGTGGGGATGACCCGGCTCGGATGGGATGACGCTCGGGGGGATTACTTCATCGCGGATTGGTAGAGTCGCACTGCTTCCTTTACGAATTTGCGAAACGCCGGCGTGTCGATTTCTTTTTTGTCGTGGACGTAGATGACGACCGCGTCCAACCCGTCGCGGCGGCTGCGGACGTCGACGCGCGCCCAGTCGCCGTAGGTCTGCAGGTCTTCGCGCTGGTCGAGTGTTTTTAGTTTCAGAGCCGCGTCGAGCTTGCTCGCCTTGATCGTGCCCGGCGGGACGCGGAAATACAGTTCCAGCAGCCATTCGCCGCCGGTGAGCGCGTGGAAGAACCAAGTCGGTGCACCGGCTTTGATGATCTCGATGCTGGCGCGGTTGTTCCAGTTGGTTTCCGCGAAGTCCCCCGATTTCTGAATCAGGTCAACAACGTACTCCAGCGCGGCCGGCTCCCAGCGGCAGGGTTGATCGGCGCGGCTTGTGCGCTGGACGAGATGCCAGTTTTTCCCGTCTTCCTGCCAAGGCATTTTCACGTCTTTGCCGACTTTGCCGAAGCCGGCTTTTTCTTCGCGCGTGATTTTTTCGGCGTGTGCTTTCGCGTCGTAGCGGGCGCGCGTTTCGTGCGGACCGGCTTTGAGAACGGGAGCCAGGGCCGCCGCCGTGTGTGAATTTGTGGTCGGACAGGCTGAGAGCCTGTCCTCCACTTTCGCGCTGCTGCAGATTGTTTCGGGCGTACCGAGCGCAACAATTTCTCCGCCCGCCGCCCCCGCTTCGGGGCCGAGATCGATGATCCAGTCGGCGTTCTTGATAATGTCGAGATTGTGTTCGACGCAAATGACGGTGTTGCCGAGATCGACAAGTCGGTGCATGACGTTCAGCAATTTGCGCACGTCGTCGAAATGCAGACCGGTGCTGGGTTCGTCGAGCAGATAGAGCGTGCGGCCGGTGTCGGGTTTGCCGAGTTCGCTCGCGAGTTTCACGCGCTGCGCCTCGCCGCCGGAGAGCGTCGTCGCGGATTGACCGAGCGGGACATATTCGAGGCCGACGTCGGCAAGCGTCTGGAGCATCCGACGCACTTTCGGCACGCTATCGAATAATTGGAGGGCTTCACCAACGGACATTTCGAGCACATCCGCGATCGACTTGCCCTTAAACTGGATTTGCAGGGTTTCGGGGTTGTAGCGTTTGCCGTTGCAGATTTCGCACGTCACCCAGACGTCCGCCATGAAATGCATCTCAATACATTTCTGGCCGTTGCCTTCGCACGCGTCGCAGCGTCCGCCGGGGCGGTTGAAGCTGAAACGGTTCGCCGCGTAGCCGCGCATCTTGCTCTCGGGCAGGCGCGCGAAGAGTTCGCGGATCAGATCGAAGACGCCGGTGTAGGTCGCGGGATTGCTCGACGGCGTATTGCCGATCGGTGCCTGATCGACGTTGATAATTTTGTCGATATGACGATCGCCGAGAACCTGCTCGTGGGCGCCGATTGTCAGGCTCGCGCGATTCAAGCGGTTCGCGAGCGCGGGCCAGAGGATGTCATTGACGAGCGAACTTTTGCCCGAGCCGGAAACGCCTGTCACGCAGGTGAAGCGCGCGAGCGGAATCGGCACGTCGAGATTCTTGAGATTGTGCTCGCGCGCGCCGGTGATAAACAGCCAGTCGTGCGCCGCGGTGACGCCCGCGGTGTCGATATCGTGCGCGTCGCGCTTGGCGATGCGGCGGCGGCGTTTGCCGGACTTCGCCGCGATTGACTTTTCTTCCTGCAACGCTGCCGCGATCTGCTCTTCTTGCACGGGTCGGCGGTTTTCGGGAATCGCGATTGCGGCTTCTTCCGCAAGGTAGGCGCGCGTGAGCGACTCGGGCGCCTTTTGCTTCGCCACGATTTTCTTTGCGGCAGCGGGCTGATCCTCCCAGACGACGCGTCCGCCGTTGCGACCCGCTTGCGGGCCGAAGTCGATCAGATGATCGGCGGACGAAATGACCTCGCGGTCGTGTTCGACGATCAGCAGGGTGTTGCCAAGGTCACGGAGTTTATGCAGAGCGCGGATGAGTCGAGCGTTGTCGCGTGGATGCAGGCCGATTGTTGGTTCATCGAGCACGTAGATCACGCCCGACAAGCCGCTGCCGATCTGGCTCGCGAGCCGAATGCGCTGCGCTTCGCCGCCGGAGAGCGTCGGTGCGGCGCGATGCAGATGCAGGTATTCGAGTCCGACGTCGAGGAGGAATTGCAAGCGATTGCGGACTTCGACGAGCAATTCGCCGGCGATGCGCTTCTGCCGCGCGTCGAGTCGCAGTTTCTCGAAGAATGCGGCAACCTGCTCCAGCGGCTGTTCGCACATTTCCACGATGGTTTTGTTCGCGAGCCGGACCGCCGCCGCGTCCTTGCGGATGCGTCCGCCGCGGCACGCGGTACATGCGATGTCGGTGACGGAGTGATGAAGCTGCCGCCGCAGTGACCAACTGTTGCGCGTGACGTTGTCGATTGTCGGAAAGAAGCCGCGCCACTGGAAACGGACCCTGGAATAGGCCACTTCACCGTCGATTGCGTCGCCGCGCGTCCCGTAGAGCAAAATCTGTCGCTGTTCGGTGGTCCAATCGACGAGGGGTGTCTTCACGTCGACGCCGATTCGGTCGCACAGGGCGGCAAGCAATTTCCCGAAGCCCGACGTTGGTGTGATCGACCGCCAACCGGAGATGGCACCATTCAGAATCGACTTTGTTGGGTCAACAATGATCTGCGAAGCGGGCGCGCCGCGCTGAATGCCGAGTCCTTCGCACGATTCACACCAGCCGAGGTGTGCGTTGAAGCTGAATTCATGCGGGCCGAGCTCTTCATACGAAATCCCGCAATGCGTGCAGGCGAGGCGTTGCGAGAACACGTGGAGTTTCTCGGGATTTTGCTGCGTACGCGCCGATTTTGGTTTTTCCGAAGCGGTGTTTTCGTGTGCCCGAATTTTTTCGGGGGTGCTTTCTTTCTGGTTGGTCGCGACGCCAGTCGATTCACCGTCGGCATCGCGCAGCGGAGATTCCTTCTCAATCGCGGCGAGCGCTTCGCTGTCAACTTCGTGATCATGATGCACCGTGTCGTATGCTTCGACAAGCAGCATCATCACGCCGCTTCCCATTGCAAGTGCGTGTTCGATGCTCTCGTTGATACGACCGCGCGACTTTGCGCGGACAACCGTGCGATCGACGACAACTTCCACTTTGTGCCGCCGGCGCGCATCAAGCGTGGTCGCGTGCTCGGTTTCCATGATCTCGCCGTCGACGCGGACGCGGCGATAGCCGGAGGCGGTGAGGCGCTTCGTCACCGTTGACCATTTCTCGCCGTCGCCGAGCTTGAGCGGCGCGAGGATCATAATGGGTGCGCCTTCGTCGATTTCCATGACGCGTGCGACGATCTCATCAACGGTCTGCGAACCGATTTCACGATCGCAGACGGTGCAGTGCGGCGTGCCTACGCGCGCCCACAGCACGCGGAGATAATCGTAGATTTCGGTGACGGTGCCGACCGTCGATCGCGGGCTCTTGCTCGCGGCCTTCTGCTCGATGCAGATCGCGGGGGACAATCCGCTGACGTGCTCGACGCGCGGCTTCGCGAGCTGACCGAGAAACTGCCGCGCATAGGACGAAAGCGACTCGACGTAGCGTCGGTAACCTTCCGCAAAGACGGTATCGATCGCGAACGACGTCTTGCCCGACCCGGACACGCCGGACACGACTGTCGTTTTGTTACGCGGGAAGGACACGTCGAGATTGCGGAGATTGTGCTGTTGTGCACCGCGAACGGTAACCGCATCGAAATACCCGGCGGGCACCGAGGAGGGCGGCTGCGAAATGGGGGACCGGCTCTCCGCCGGCTGAATTATCCCGCTCTGGCCAACCTCTTTTGGATTACCGTTGCGTCCTGTTTTCCCGCCGTTCGTTTTTGCGTGATTTTGTGCCGCTGCTTGGGCGTAAAACTCGCGCAGTGCCGCGCCAGTGAATGATTCTTCGACGGCTGCGATATCGTCCGGCGTGCCTTCGCACACAATCATCCCGCCGCCGGCGCCGCCTTCGGGGCCGAGATCGATGATCCAGTCAGCGGTACGAATCACGTCGAGATTGTGCTCGATGACGACGACGGTGTTGCCCGCATCGACAAAGCCGTGAAGTACATTCAGCAGCCGGCGGATGTCTTCAAAGTGAAGCCCTGTCGTCGGCTCGTCGAGCACGTAGATCGTGCGGCCGGTGGACTTTTTGACGAGTTCGCGCGCGAGTTTGATGCGCTGCGCTTCGCCGCCGGAGAGCGTCGGGCTGGATTGCCCGAGCTTGAGATAATCGAGCCCGACGTCGTGCAGCGTCTGCAGCATCGACTGAATTTTGGGAATATTCTCGAAGTGCTCCAGCGCCTGCAGCACGTCCATCTCCAGCACGTCGGAAATCGACTTGCCCTTGTACTGAATCCGTCGCGTCTCGGCAGTGAAACGGTGCCCCTCGCAGATCGGGCATGTCACCCACACGTCGGCGAGGAAGTCCATCTCGATCTTGTTGGCACCGTTGCCCTCGCACGCTTCGCAGCGTCCGCCGCCGCGATGCATACTGACGTTGAAGCTGAAACGGCCGGGCTTGTAGCCGCGCAGTTTGCTGTCGGGCAATTTAGTAAACAGGTTGCGGATTTCGTCGAAAACTTTGATATAGGTCGCGGGGTTGCTGCGCGGCGTGCGGCCGATCGGCGTCTGATCGATGGCGATGATTTTGTCGAGATGCTCGACGCCTTCGATGCTGTCGTGCGCACCGGGTTCGAGCGTTGTTGCGTTGTTGAGTTTGAGCGCGAGCGCCTGGTAGAGGATGTCGTTGACGAGCGAGCTCTTGCCGGAGCCGGATACGCCTGTGACGCACGTGAAACGTCCGAGCGGGAAGGCGGCGTCGGCGCGGCGCAGGTTATTCGCGGCCGCCCCACGAATGGTGAGCCAGTTCACGTCGCCGTCGGGTGCGAGAATCTCAGGTTTTGGTATTTCCTCGCGTGCCGTCGCGTCGGATGCGCTGGTGCGCTGGCGCGAAGCGGCCCGCGTCTTCGTTTCGGGCATTGGGGGATTGTAGTCGGGAATTCGCGGTTGCGGGCGGGGGTGATTTTTCAAACCGCTGGTGCCGGAGGATTACAAAAGGGGCAAAATTTCTGCGTAAGACAGTCTACGGATTAGGCGCGGTCGCGGGCGTATCGCGAAACGGACGACCGCTTTCGTAGGTTTTGCGGAAAAGGCGCAGCCGTGCGGCAATGGCGCTGGTCGGCGGCTCCGCTGCAAAGGCGCGTTCGAGCGTGGCGATCACCTCCAATGCTTCGGCGAAACTGCCGGACTCGGCGTAGGCGGCAGCGAGGGCTTCGAGCGTATCTGCACCGACCTGCTTGGCCGGGCCGACCATTGGTTCGACGAGTGCGACCGCCCGCGCGCCGTCGCGAATGCCGTCGACGGGGTTTGTCGCGAGTTGCCAGGCGAGTGCGGTGCGAAGCAACACATTCTCCGGATTCGCCTGCCATGCGTTGTCCAACGTTTCAATCGCAGCGGCGGCATCTTCCTGGGCGTTCCGGATTTGGGCGAGGCGAATCGCTGCCTGCGGACTGTCGGCCTCTGCGCGTAGCAAATCTTCAAGAACAAGTGCCGCTGAGGGGAGGTCTCGGTTCTGCAGCCGGTGATCAGCACGCCGCAGCGCGATTTCTTCCCGCAGTGCGCGCCATTGCGAATCCTGCGGTGAATGCGGAAGCGCGACTGCCGCCGCCTCGGCGGCGTCGTCGAGCCGATCAAGTGAAATCAGAATTTGGGCGCGCAGTAATTGGCCGTCGGGCAATAGCGCGGAAAGCTGCAGCGCGCGGTCGATTGCGGTAAGTGCCTCGTCAAAAACTCCCATCGTCGCCAACAGCCGGGCCCGCGCGGCATGCAGCGCAGCGTTTTCCGGCGAGAAACGCGTTGCTTCGTTCATCAATGTCAACGCCTCTTGCAGACGACCGGCGACGCGAAACTGCTCGCTGCGTTCGATCATTGCGGTCACGGACTTGTTCTGGCTTTGCACTTCCGCAAGCAGTGGATCGGCGATGGATGTTTCCGGCGGCCCGGTGCGGGCGTGGGCGGCAGCAGTTGCGGCCTCATTTTCGCGATTCGTGAGCCGATAAGCGCGTGCCAGGGCCGACCAGAGACGTCGATCGCGCAGGCCTGCATTTCGAGCGCGCTCGAGAAATGCAATGGCTTCTCTGGCCTTTCCTTCGGCGAGTGCGGCTTCGCCAAGCATTTGATCGACCATGGGTTGATCCTGTGCCGGAGCGTCGATTTTCGCGAGCAATTCTCCGGCGGCGGCTGGATCGACGGCGAGCAACTTCTCCGCTTCCCGAAGCTGCAGCGGCAGATAATCGCTGCGTAGTTCGCGTGCCTGCTGAAGCCGCGTGGCCGCGTCCGCCGCGCCAAGTGACTCCGCTGCCAAGGCCGCCAGATACACCCCCCGAAAATCCGCTTTGCCGCGCTTCGCTGCTTCGTCGTAGGCGGCAATGGCTTCGTTGAGAAACCCGTGTGCATGCAGTGCCATCGCGTAATCGGTCCATGCGTCGGCGTTGCCGGGCGTATTCTGTAACGCCGTATGCTGCTGTTCAATGAACGCTGCAACGGCGGGTTCGGCATCCGCAAGTGCCACCGCCGGCGGTGCTGCGTCGGGGATTTGCGACCGCTGTCGATCACAACCAGCGATAGCGATCGCGAGCGTTGTAATCATCGGAACCCCCCGCGCCAAGCGGAGGGCCGCGACGCTCGAAGTGCCCAGCAGCTTCGAGAAAAGCGCGGGCAAAGCGTTTGCCCTCACTCGCGCTCGCACGCGACCCCCGTTCCGCGCATCAGGCGAATCCGTCGATCTGTCACGCCACCCGCGAAGCGCTCGCAAATACCATCGGGCCAGATTACATGAATTTTGCCGTACTGTTCGGCAGCACCCAAGCCAAAATGCAACTCCGGCGCGCGGGCCGACAGATAGCCGACAGTCGCACTGACGACTCCGACGAATATTTGATCGCCGACCCACACTTCGACGCGTGCGCCGATAGCGTCGCGTTGATGGCGCGGATCGATTGCGCGAATCTTCAGAAAATGACCGCTTCTGGCGCTTTCGTTGCGATAAATCCGTGCCGGCCCGCCAATCTGGGTCACGACCAGATCTTCGTCGCCGTCATCATCGAGATCGATCGCGACCAAGCCGCGACTCACTTCCAGCGGTGAAGTGAAGCTCGCCGATGCTGTTCGATCGACCTCCACAAACGCGCGATTTTCATACACCAGTAGCTGATTCGGCTCGACATAGTCCTTCCACGCGCCTTCGCGCGCAAGCGGGCTGCGGCGGCGCTCCACCGCGCCATTTGCGATCGCGATATCCAGATCGCTGTCGAGTTCAAAATCTGTCAGCGCAACGCCGAATCCGGTGAATTGCAGCCGCGGGTCGGCGAGCTTGAAGGCGGCGGTGCGGTCGTCGAAAAGGCCGCTCGCGGCATCGACGTACAGCGTGTTCGTCTCGTCGTTGAGATGAGTGACCAGCAGATCGAGCGCGCCGTTGCGATCGACATCGCCGACCCCGATGCCCATTCCTGCTTCCGCCTTGCCCATCGCGTTTAGCGCGACACCCGATTCAATAGCTTGCTCGGCAAACGTGCCGTCGCGCTGATTGATCCAGAGAAAATTTGCGTCGGCGTCGTTCGCAACGAAAACATCCGGCCAACTGTCCCGATCTGCGTCGAGTAAGGCTATACCGAGGCCCGACGCCGCGTATCTCGTGATGCCGCTCAGAGTGCTCACGTCGGCAAACGTGCCGTCACCGAGATTGCGGAAAAGTCTATCGGGCACGTCGGGGAAACTTTGTGGTCCGCAGTAATCCGGTGCGCCGGCGTCGTCGGTGCAGCGGCGCGCCGGGTCGTACTGCAGGTAGTTGCAAACGTAGAGATCGAGCCAACCGTCGCGATCAAAATCGAAGAAGAGCGCCGAAGCGCTCCATTCGCGATTTGCAACGCCGCTCGCATCGGTGACGTCGGTGAACGTGCCGTCGCCGTTGTTGCGGTAGAGTTGATCCGGCCCGTGATTCGTCACGTATAAATCTTGATCGCCGTCATTGTCGACATCGCCGATCGCACAACCCATGCCGGCGCGTCGAGGACCGGCGCTCAGCCCCTCTTTATCATCGTCGATCAGGTGTTTCGAGAATCCCGCGATCGCCGTCACGTCGGTGTAGCGGCCATCGGCCTCGCGGCGAAACAATCGATTGCCGGCCCGCTCGCCTCCGGCGCTTTGAGGCACCGCGTCGACAAAAAAGATGTCCAGATCGTCGTCCTGATCGTAATCAAAGACCGCGAGTCCGCCGCCCATGATGTCGGGCATATACCAGGATGCGTTGGATTCGACGTGGTGATGAAAATCAACACCCGACGATGACGTCACGTCGACGAATTGAACATGGCTGGTGTTGGCGGACGATTCCGATGACGGTGGAGAGGTCTTGTGTAAAGCGGGTCGCTCGCTGCAGGCGGGAAGCAATGTGCTGAGAAGGAGAGAACACGTACAAGCGAAAATAGAGTCATGCGGTCGCGTGTGTGAGCGACCGCAGGTGAATCGTGTCATCAGGTCAGTATAGCAGGCGGAGTCCGCCCCAGCGGAAGATGTAAAAGAATCCGAGAATTGCCGCCACGATCGCACCGAGTGCACCGCCGATGCCGGCGAGATCAAAACCAGTTTCCATGACCAACTCCTTTTGGTTTGAACAGAGGTGCAGCGAGCAACTGCCTTGTTGATCGCAATGGGCAAAATCGTAACCGCGATCGGTACAGCGGTGCAAGGCGGTGAAAACCGGCGGGTGGAAGCGGTGTCGCCGCGGTGTGATGATGACTCCCCCAATAAATTGTGGAGTCGGTGAACGGCTCTCTATGTTCTCATTCACCATTCACCATTCGTCATTCGTCATTTGATTCTCTTGCTCGTGCCGCGCATGGTTGAATATCGCACGATCCGGGTCGCGTCGTGCTGTTCCCACGTCCACTCCAGCGTGTTGGGATCGATTTGCCGCACCGTTCCGTCATTTACAACATTGCACAGCGCGTTTTTTCCTTTGGTTCGGATTTTTAACGTGCGGGTAGACGCCTCCCAGCGCGCGGTGCCCGTTGCGGTTTCGCCGAAGCTGTCAAACCAGTGTATCTGAAAGGTGCCGGGCTTCTCGTCTGCAGTCCAGATGCTGACGCCGCGCATCGGACCAAAGTCGGCGATGTCGTAATCGCTGTGATCGATCAGGACGCGGCCGTCGCAATCCCATTCCGCGGTCGAGCGCCCTGTGACGCGGGCTGGCGCGTCTTGGCCGATAAACTCAATCGTTCCCTCCGTCGTCCACGTACCTTGTAGCATGTTGAGTACGTTGAGATGAGCCGGCTTCGTCGTCAGTTGCGCGCGGATCTCGTCCATCGAGAACGTCGACGTTGAACAGCCCGTGAGGAGGAATGCCCCGGCTGCGGCAAGGAGTGCAATCGTTCGCGACCTGGCATTGTTCATATGTCCGCTCGGCAGCGGAATGTTGCGGGAACGATCTTCGACTTGCCAAGAGTGGAGAAGGCCACAAACTTTCAATTTTTGCTCCTTTGTTGGTAAAGCGCGCTGAACAAATCATAATCAAGCAAACTGAGTGCACCAATTTATGACTGAGGTAGCCATGCGGAATTGCGCAACCAACTCATGGATCATCGCGCTGAGCGCTGCCGTTCTTCTCACGGTCGGGTGTCAAACGCCGGGCCTGCGCGGCAAAAGCCGGAACCCCGTCGAACAAGCGGCATTGGAATCGCTTGCCGACATGTTGGCCGGAGAATTCAGCAGCAGCGCACAGGCGATGCTCGACCCTGATTATTACGAGATCCGGCTTTGTGCCGTCCGAATCTGGCGAGACCGCGACGACGGCCCCTGGCTGTATATCGAGCAGTCGGCGGCGGATCGGCGCGATCAGCCATACCGGCAACGTGTGTACCGACTGCGGGAAGCGGAGAAGGATGTGTACTTGAGCGAGATCTACGAACTTCCCGCTCCGGAAAGTCGCTTCGTGGGCGCTTGTGACGATCTCACGAAGTTGGACACATTGACGCCGGCGCAACTCAGCTTACGCGCGGGGTGTACGGTCTATTTGCAAAGAGACCCGGGCGGAGGTTTTGCGGGTTCGACGAGGGGAACCGGCTGCGAAAGCCGGCTGGCGGAAGCGAGCTACGCGACTTCTGAAGTCGTGATCACGGAAGACCTGCTGCAAAGCTGGGACCGCGGATTTGATGCCGATCATCAGCAGGTTTGGGGCGCCACGAAGGGGCCGTATATTTTTGTTCGCATGCGCCCGCAGCGAGACGGGCAACGCGATGCGGATTCCGCAGCGGGGCCGCCACCGGAGGCGAATCCATGAAGGTGACAATTTTCAGCACCCACCGCTTTGAACTGCCATTTCTAAACCATGCCAACGAAAGCTGCGGACATGTGCTGCATTTTCTGGAAGCGCGCCTGAACGAGAAGACCGCCGATCTGGCCGCGGATTCGCCGGCAGTTGCGGGATTTGCTGGAGACGATTTCAGCGCGCCTGTGCTGGAAAAATTGTCCGCAGGCGGAACGCGATTGATTGCGCTGCGCTCGGCCGGTTTCAATCACGTGGATGTCACCGCAGCGGAGTCGCTCGGTTTCACCGTCGCACGCGTACCGGCATACTCGCCGTACGCGATCGCGGAGCACACTGTCGGGCTCATTCTCACGCTGAATCGGAAATTGCATCGCGCGATTCCGCGCGTTCGCGATCAGAATTTTCAGCTCGACGGGCTGCTCGGCTTCGATCTCCACGGGCGAACGGTCGGGATTGTGGGTACGGGAAAGATCGGGACCGTGTTTGCGAAGATCATGGCGGGGTTTGGCTGCCGGCTGATCGGCGTGGACAGATTAGAAAGCCCCGGCTGTCTGGAACTGGGCATGCGTTACGTGGCGCTCGACGAACTCGCGCGAGAATCGGACATCATTTCGCTGCATTGCCCCCTGACACCGGACACGCACCACTTGATTGACGAGTCGTTTCTCGCACAAACAAAGCGGGGGGTCTATCTGGTCAATACGAGTCGCGGCGCGGTGATCGATACGCGCGCGGCGATTCAGGCGCTGAAATCAGGCCATCTCGGGGCGCTCGCGCTCGATGTTTACGAAGAGGAGGGCGATCTGTTCTTCCACGATCTGTCGGATCAGGTGATTACCGATGATGTGTTTGCACGGTTGCTGACGTTTCCCAACGTCGTTGTGACGGCGCATCAGGCATTCTTCACGAGCGACGCGCTGCGAAATATTGCAGAGACCACGTTGCAGAACGTGACCGACTTTGCAGCCGGACAGGTGAAGCCGGAAAACCTGGTTACCACCGCGTTCATCAAAGGGAAGCAGAGATAAAACGGCTCGAACGGACAGGATGGTGTACGGCTTCGCACGAAAAATTTGCCCGGAACTCAGGCGTGAAGAGCGCGGATCGCGCTATTGATTGCCTCGTGTCGCCGCTTGAGCGTTTTCCGTTCAACCGTAGCGGCCTGATGTAGAACGCATACTGGAATTCTACGGCCGGCACGGAGGCACGGCCGCTACGGAGGAACGGCCGGCACGGAGGCACGGCCGCTACGGAGCAACGGCCGGCACGGAGGCACGGCCGCTACGGAGCAACGGCCGGCACGGAGGCACGGCCGCTACGATTGGATTTGCAATGCTCTAAATTCGTTTCAGGCTGTTGCGTTCGACGCGTAGCACATTGAGATCGCCGATTCGCTGCACGTCACCCTGCAATTCCACCGGCTCGCCAATGAAAGGCACAATCTCTTCGAGGATGGCATTGCCTGATTCGTTCGTCAGGAGGTAATAAGTTTCCTGAAGGTTTTCGTCACGGGTGACAAACATTGGTGGGATTCCGCCGCGAATGCAAAGCGTGGCACATGCCCGATGAGTGCGGCCGCCGCCGGGCTTCATCGCGCCGAGATAGCATTTGGGATCAATGATTTCGCCGCAAAGCTTCTGTCGGCCTGACGGTCGGCCTGAGAAGATTTCACTTGCGGCTTCCTGCACAGTGATCGCGTCGATATCGGAGGAAAGCTCCAGCAGGAAGCGACCCGTGCGGTCAAGCAGCGACGCTTTCAGGCGGACGCGGCGTCCGTCATAGGAGGCAAGCCGATCCGCGCTGCCGTGCTTTCCTTCGGAAACCACAACATAGGTGACGTTCCCGTGTCGCGGTGTAAATGGATGCGGGCCGATCAGTAGGGGATAGGGTTTGACGACGAGCGTTCCCACAAATTCCCGGTTAACGCCGAACTCCCAATTGCCCCCGCCTGCGGAAGACTGCTGACTGGCGATGACAATTGCCGCCAATCCCAAACTGGCAACAGCCGTGATAAGGATGGCGATGACAAAGGATTTCAGCCGGGGCGGCATCGGCAGATAGCCGACATAGAACTCGTCGGCGGCAGATGCTACGCGTGCCGGAGGTATTCCGCTCATTCGCTTCGCCCCTCGTCGTCTTCCACATCCGCAGGAGTGACGGCTGTTCCGGGAGGCAGCGGCGTAGGATTCAACAGAATTCTTCCGCCGGTCACCCGCACACGGAAGGTCGGAATTTTTTCCGTGAACGGCGGTGGTGAAGTGCCGCTTTCCGGCAGGTACTGATAGCCGTGCCACGGGCAGGTAATGCACCCGTTGACGATCTTTCCTTCTGAAAGCGGTCCATTCTGATGTGCACAGACATCCGAGACTGCGGAGATTTTTCCTTCATAGCGATATATTGCGATCCGTTCCTGCGACGGCATGCAAACTTTTTTGGCGCGATTCTCGGGAATTTCGTGAACATGGCCGACGTCGATCCATTTTTCGCT
>JBFWWY010000005.1:0-17203 GCA_050245935.1 Phycisphaerae bacterium
GCGATCGTGCGAAAAAGGCCAGCCGCCGGTCAATCGCCGACGCCGGTTTCAGTGCGACGTATCGGCTGCTGGAGCAATACAACACAAACGCCAAGAAGCGCGGCGAACTGAATTTCAAGTATGTCGGCAAGGACGAAATCGATGGCCGCCCGACGCTGTGTTTTGAACGGTTGATCCCGGAGAACAAGATCGACGGCGTCACGTATGTCGACGCCAAGATGGAACTGCACATCGATGAGCAGTGGCTTATCCCCGTTGCGGTTTATTCTTACGCGGACCAGGCCGGCAAGAAGTTGCTCGGCAAGTACATCTTCGTCGATGTCGACATTACGCCGAACTTCAGCGATCGGGATTTCAAATTTTAGGGATTGCCGATCCGACTCGTCGGCGCGCCCGCGTGCCTGGCGGATGGGAATTGCCAACAGAATAAACCGAAAAAAGCCGCAGTCATGCGGCTTCTTTTTTATGCGCCCCCGTGGCGAACGTGGCGTCCTTGCCGTTTGGTCATGTGAATCGCCGCGACCGCGTGCGTCAGAAAAGTACGGCGACCTCGCGTATGAAACCTGCCGGGCAACGATCCACGAGGCCGCCGTAGTGCATAAGGGTCTCGTTGCGCGCAATCGTTCCCGAAATTATTGAAAAATCGGTAAAAAATCGTGGATCATGCCGCCTGCTTGCGACGAATGCGCGCCGGCCAATATGCCGGCGACGTGATTCCGAAAACGAAGATAGGGGAGGATGAAAATGCCTCGTCAAGGACTTGAACCTTGGACCCGCTGATTAAGAGTCAGCTGCTCTGCCAACTGAGCTAACGAGGCGCTGCGCCGCAACGCGGTCCATAAGTGTACGCGCCGCACGGATCATTTCAAGCGGCGGGAGCGGACGCGCGTGCGCCAACGGGACGACGGTTGCCGTTCGGGCAGATTCCCTGTCTGCCCGTGCGGATCTGCTGGTGCATTCAAGCCATACTCGCCGTGAGGAACTGCACAAGCGCGCGCCAGAAGAACAACAGGCCGTGCGCCGGTACCGGATGCGCGGAGCGCGCGAGTGAAAAAATCCAGTACGATGCAGCCGGGAAAAATATGGAGAGGACAGCACATGCCCGTTGCAGTGATTACCGGCGCGAGTCGCGGAATTGGCCGAGCGATTGCGATGCGCTTTGCCCGCGATGGATACGACCTCGCGATCGCGGCACGTCATGAAGACGATCTGGAGGCCGTTGCCGAAGCGATCGGAGAAGAGGCGGGGGTTCAGATTTTCGCGGTCGCTGCGGACGTGGGCACACGCGAAGGTGCCGATGAGATTCTCAGCGCCGCCGTCGAGCGGTTCGGGCGCGTCGATGTATTGATCAATAACGCGGGCACTGCACCGCTGTCGCCGATCGCGACAATGGATGATGACGCATTTCACGCTTCGCTCGACGTCAACGTCGCGTCCGTGTTCTATATGACCCGGGCGGCTTGGTCCAAAATGAAGAAGCAGGGCGGCGGGACAATCGTCAACATCTCGTCGCTGGCATCGCTTGATCCGTTTCCGGGCTTTGCCGTGTACGGTGCGTGCAAAGCGTGGGTCAATCTGTTCACGAAAGCCGCAGCCACCGAGGGGAAGGCGGACAACATTCGCGTCTTCGGCGTCGGGCCGGGAGCCGTAGAAACGCAGATGTTGCGGGGGCACTTTCCCGATTTTCCTGCGGCACAGGCGCTCGAGCCGGGCGCGATCGCGAATGCGGTATTTGCCGTGTGTGACGATGCGTTCGCGCATTCTTCCGGGCAGACAATTTTTGTCGCGAAGTGATCTCTCATCCGCGGTCTGGTACAGATTCACAAACGTACAGTGCTTATCGCGCGTCAGAGTTTGGCGTTCTTGAGCAGACTTCATACAGCAGTGCGTCGTGCCCGTCGTAGCGGATCGTGCCAGCCTGCTTCATACCAACTTTTTCCAGTACGCGCATCGACGCACCATTCGCGGGCAACACCAGGCCGATGATGCGATTCAGCTTGAGCGTGGTGAAGCCGAATGTGAGAGATGCCGCGCAGGCTTCGGTGGCGAGGCCTCGGCCCCAGAATTTCGGTAGAAAGCGAAAGCCAACGTCGACGGCGTCGAGCGCAGGCAAATACTTCAAGCCGCAGAAGCCGATGAATTGCGCGGTTTCTTTCAGAAAGCATCCCCAGCGTCCGTAACCGACGGTTCTGAAGTCGGCATAATTCTGAATCGCGGCGCGGGCTTCTTCGCGGGAGCCAAGTGGCGGCTCGCCGGTGTAACGCATCACTTCGGCGTTGCCGTTCAGTGCAAAAAAATCGTCGGCGTCGGAAAGCGTCAGGGCGCGATGAAGGAGCCGTTCTGTTTCCGGGCCGGTAAGGTGTGTCTGTGATAGCCTGGGCATTCGATCGATTCACTTATCAGATTGTTCAGATGAGAAGTTGGCAGAAAGATTCTAGACGTCATGGCCCTCCGCTTGGCGCGGGAGGTAACAGATCGGTGCGCGCCCCTATGGCGCCAATGGTCGCGAATTTGCAGTGTATGGTAACGGGACTGCTTTGGGCCATGATTCGAAACGGCGCGAGAAACAAATGAGTCGGGCAGCAACTGTCCCGGCAATCGGCGTGTTCGAAGCTATTTCAACCGCCGATATTCATCGAGGAACGAAGAAAGTTGCGAATCTCGGTAGGCTTCCCGATCATCTAAGAAACCAAATGAACGCAGACACCCCATCCATTCTCATTCAAGGCATCGGCGCGATGGGCGGCGTGACTGCGGCACGATTGCTGCAAGCGGGGTATGCGCCCACGCTGATCGCCGGGTCGCGGGACCGTGCAAACGAGATTCGCAACGCTGGTCTGACGCTGCGCGAAGGCAAGCAATTGCGAAGCTTCCCCGCAAATGTTTATGCGCATGTTGCCGATGTGCCGGAAGCGCTTCAGTTTGATCTGGTACTGCTCATCACAAAAGCCAACGACGTATCAAACGCGGCGCGGGAGGCACTGCCACGCGCGCACGATGCGACAATTTTCGTGCCGATGCAGAACGGGATTGTGACCGAGCGGGTGGCCGAGATTGTCGGCACCGCGCGCGTGATTCCATCGCTGTTGAATTGGGCGGCGACGATGCACGCGCCGGGGGACTACGAGCAGACCGTATCGCACAGCATGGTGATCGGCGAATCCGATGGCGTGTTCACCGCGCGCCTGCGTGCGCTGGCGGCGATTCTCGGCCACGTAGTCCCAATCAAGATGAGTGACAACATTCTTGGCGCTCAATGGGCAAAGCTGCAGATGAACTGCAGCGTGACGGTCCTCGGTGCGTTGTGCGGTTTGCCGCACGAGGAATGGATCCGCAGCGACGTCGGACGCGACGTGTTTGTGCGGGTGTGTCGCGAAGTGCTGGCGGTTGCGGCGGCTGCGGGGGTTCGGCTGGAAAAACTCGCAGTCGATCCGATGATGCCGTTGGTCGGCCGCGCGGAAGAAATTGATCGCTGGCTGGAGGCGGTCCTCGATGTATACGGCAAAAGCCGGCCTTCGATTCTGGTTGATCTGGATCGCGGCAAACGGACTGAGGTGGATTTCATCACCGGCTATGTCGCGGAACAGGGAAAATTGCTGGGGGTGCCGACGCCGCTGTGTGTGGAAGCGACGAAAATGGTCCATGAAGTGGAAGCGGGGACGCGCGGCTTGACGCTTGTGAATCTGAAAGCGCTGGCGGCGGTGTAAACAACATGCGACTTCGAGTAATTCGTCGCAATTTCGTACTTCAATCGGACAGGTTTTCCGATCGAAACCTTCGGCCCTTCGCGCCCGCGAGGGGTTCTTGATTCGCGAACCTCGCCTTGTGCGTTTCTCAAGCGAACGTCAACATCACACCGCCAATTCCTTCAACACTGCTTTCAAATACGTCCAGATCTTTGCGACGGAGTCGGGGTAGACACGCTCGTCGGGGCTGTGGGCACCCTCGATGCGGGGCCCGAAGGAGATCATGTCCATATCGCCGCCGACGCGTTCGCCGATGATGCCGCATTCGAGGCCGGCGTGGATCGCGGTGACGGTCGGCTTGTGGCCGAAACAATCTTCGTACACCTTGGCACACGTCTTCAGCAGCTTGGAGTCGGCGTTGGGTTGCCAGCCGGGGTAGGCGTTGCCGGCATCGACCGTCGCGCCCGTGAGCGTGCCGATCGTGCGAATCTGCTGCACGACGCTTCGCGTATCGTCCATCGCGGAACTGCGCGTGAGGCAGCCGAGGGTAATCGCGAGTTTGTCATTGGCTTGTTTGCTTGCGATGGTTGAGACGTTGTTCGACGTCTGCACGAGACCGGGGATCGTCGGCACGAGCGCGAGGACCGAGCTCGGCAGTGCGAGCGCGCAATGAATGATTTTCTTCGAATCATCCGTGGCGGCCGCGCCGGTCGCGGCTTGTGCGGTCTCAATCTGAATCCTGGCCTTCGCTTCGCCGGCGCGAAGGGCTGCCTCCTGCACTTCTTTGGCGGCCTTCTGCAACGTTTCGCGGTCTTTCGCGGAGACCGCGAGGACACACTTCGCTTCGCGCGGGATCGCGTTGCGCATGCTGCCGCCGTCGAAAGAGATCAGGCGGTAATTTTCGAGTTGCGCGGTCGCGATGACGCGTGCCGCGAGTTTGATTGCATTGCCGCGATTGAGGTGAATATCGCAGCCGGAGTGTCCGCCGGTGAGACCGGTGACGGAGATTGCGACGCACGAAGTGTTTTCGTCGACGCGCGAAAGCGGGAGCTCCCAGCGCAGCGTCGTATCCGCGCCTCCCGCGCAGCCGATGTAGAGCGCGTGGTCTTCTTCGGAATCGAGATTGATCAGCGTGCGGCCGGTGATCGATTTTGGCGTGACGGCTTTCGCGCCGGTCATGCCGGCTTCTTCGTCGCAGGTGAGCAGAATTTCGAGCGGGCCGTGCGTGACGTCTTTTTCGGTCGCGGCGGCAAGCGCGAGCGCAACGCCAATGCCGTTGTCCGCGCCGAGCGTCGTACCCTTGGCGCGGACAATCGAAGTACCGTCGCGCGGATCTTTGTCGAGCATAAGCTCGATCGGGTCGTTCTCGAAATCGTGCTGTGTGCCGGCGTTTTTCTCAGCGACCATGTCGAGGTGGCCTTGAATGACAACGGTCGGCGCGTTTTCGCGGCCTTTCGTCGCGGGAACTCTGATGATGACGTTGCCGACGTCTTCGTGCGTCGCGTCGAAGCCATGCTGTTTGGCGAAGTCGAGCGCCCACTGCTGGACGCGGGCTTCTTTTTTCGACGGGCGCGGGACGTCTGACAAGGATGCGAAGATATTCCAGACGGCGGTTGGCTGGAGCGAACTGGCGAGCTTCTGATTGTTGGACATTGGCGATTCCTGACTTTTTGGCGTTTGGTTTACGAAAGTCTGTTTATATCGAGATTTTTCTCGCGGCGAAGCTTCCCGGCCCCCGCTCGGCGCGGGGGGTTCGGATTGGGATCGTCGATGATAGTTTAGCAAAGCTGGCGGTCGAGCCTTGGTCCCGCTTCCTTACGGGCGCGGCTCTGTTCAATATGTTGCAGATCTGCTCTATGCACAGCGGCGTTGATCCTGTTACCAATCAACGGCGAGCATGAGGCAGTTGAGGCCGCTGCCGATACCGAGGAACGCGACACGATCGTGTCGTTGCAAATGGCCCTGCTCGGCGGCGATTGCAGCGGTGAGCGGGAGCGAGACGGTTCCGATGTTGCCGAGCGTGGGGAACGTCGAGAAGTCGCGGCCGGCGGAAATTTCCAGCGCGCGGAGGATCGCGTCGCGGTTGGACTGACCGACCTGATGGCAAATGACTTTGTCCGGGTGCGTTTCGACCGCGCGCAGAAAATCGCGCCACGTCTCGCGACCGAGCGCGACGCCGTTTTCGAGCACGTCAATCGCGTGGGTTTCCATCGTCATCGGCGCGGTCGCGGGCTGGCCGGTGTCCGGCCCCCAGCGGCAGAGTTCGTGGTGTCGCACGCTGTTCCGGATCGCGCCGCCGATGAGTTTGTGTCCGTCGGGTGCGAGATCTTTGTGCGCGACGAGAATCGCCGCCGCGCCGGAGCCGCCGGTGAGCGTCGCGAGCGTCGTTTTGAAGAGCGGCATGGACGGCTGATCGAGCAAGCGGTTGAGCATAATCTCAACGATCTGCTGCGCGGTTTCGGCGCAACAGACGATGCCGGCGCGGATGACGCCGGCTTCGATCGCGGTTGCGATCTGGACGACGCCGTTCATCGCACCGAGGCAGGCGTTGGAGATGTCGAAGATTTGTGCGTTGCCGGTAATGCCGAGTTTGTCGGCGACGGCGCACGCGGTCGCGGGCTCGAGATTTTCGCGGCAGACGCCGGCGTAGATCACCATGCCGATTTCGCTGGTGGCGACGTTGGCGTTACGAAGCGCGTTAAGGCCGGCGCGGGCGGCGACATCGGAGAGTTTCGTGTTCGGCGGCCACCAGCGGCGTTCGCGAATGCCGGTCATCGCGACGAGCTGGCCGCGCGGGATGCGCAGGGCGGCGTAGACCGGTGCGAGGTTTTCCTCGAGCATGTCGGAGGTGACGACGAGGTTCGGCAGTTCGTAGCCGATGGCAGCGATGTTGACGTTGTTGAATTTCATTGAATTTGTTGCACGATGTTCCCACGCGTCTCTTACAACCCCGATCAAATCGGGACAGGCGGCTCGGCAGGAGCCTCTCCCTACCGAAAGAGCGCGGTGCGCGAGCCCGTTTCACCGTATGCCTTTATCACCGTTTCACCAACTGAATCGCGAAATCTTTCATTTCGTAGATGTAGATGCCGTCGACCGAGAGGAAGCCGTCAG
This sequence comes from Phycisphaerae bacterium, assembly GCA_050245935.1. Classification (GTDB taxonomy): domain Bacteria; phylum Planctomycetota; class Phycisphaerae; order UBA1845; family Fen-1342; genus JALHOX01. The sequence continues at coordinate 6,801 of JBFWWY010000005.1, forward strand.
CAATGATCGTCGGTTCGTTGTCGCCGATGATTTTTGTGATCGCGGCTTCGACGGTGACGCGTTTATTTCTCGGGATGACCTGACCGCGATACACCCACGTGTGCGACGATTTCAGAAGCGGTGCGAAGCGGTGCGTCGCGGAGAACGATTCGCCCCACTTCTGTATCGCGGCATACTTCAGCAATTGCAGGCAGGACTCGAGGCCGAGCGAGCCGGGGATAACGGGGTCCTGGTAGAAGTGCGCTTTGAAAAACCATTCATTGGGATCGACGGCCTTCGTGCCGCGAATGTAGCCGAGGCCGTCGGGACCGCCGGTGGGGTCGAAGCATTCGATTTGGTCGAGCATAAGCCAGTCGCGCGCGGGCAGCGTGAGGTCGTCTGACATGGCCGGTTCGTTTGATTGAATGGCGCGGGTTTTCTCGACTGCGGGCATCTCGGCCCCCTGCTTGGCGCAGGGGGTTCGGTTGGAACTATCACCGACTAATTTTGCGCAGGTATTTTGTATTTGTTCATCAGTGGGCACGCACATTTTTTCGGCGCGGGGGGCCGCGTCGCGAATGCCGACCTGATTGCTGAGCGCGTCGGCGGTAAAAAAGCCAAAACTCGTGTTGCCGTCGTACACGATGTGTCCCGCGCACCATACCTGCATGTCGAACTTCTGAATGATCATCCCGGCCGCTTTGGACACATCCGTCAAACGCACGCGAATGGTGAGCGTGCCGGAGTTCGGGAAGACTTCAGCGTATTGCGTTGCAGTGCCGCCGAGGTTGCGGAACGAGAGGTCGCGATCGCTTGTCAGTGCGGAGCCGACGTATGCGGCAAGCCAGCCGCAAGGTTGCAATGCGATCTCGAGCAGGACGCCGAAGGGCATCGAGCTTTGCCGGTTGGAGGCGAAATACCATTCGTCGTGCGGGATGTCGTACTGCGCCTCGATCCAGCCGCCGGCTTTGCAGACGAAGGCTTCCGGGCCTTGGATTTCAGTGATGCGATCGAGGAACTGGTACGGGGGGCCGGGGAGACGCGCGATGCGGCGATCGGCGTCGAACATTTTGTACGGCGCGCCAAACGCTTCGGAGGGTTTGCCGTTGGAGAACGCCATGATGTGGCGTTTTTCGAAGATGCCCGGTTTTATGCCGGTAGGAATATCAACATCGCCGATCTGCTTGATCGTGATGATTTCTGGTTGGGCTGCATCGTTCCGCTTCCTTATCCCGACAGCAGTCGGGACGGCTCCGCTCGTCTCGGCACGAATGATTTTGGGCTTGATTCGCGAGGGTTGCTGATAATTGTTGAATGTATTTGTTGGCAATTCATTCCACAACTCTTGTAGTTTCTCTTTTGTCAAGCCGGTGAGCTGCATCGACATATCGGTGAAGGTGACGATTGGGCGGCCGTCGGCGCACATCAGTGCATTGGCGATGACGTAGGGCGCGGGGTTGAAGCCGATTTTCTGGATGTCGACCTGGTAGGTGACGACTTTCGTCTCGGTGGTCACCGGTCCGCGACACTTCAATTTTGCGGGAACGCCGACAACTGGCTCATACGCGATGTCCGTATGTTCGCCGACCCATCCGAAGCGGGAGAGCAGAACGCGCAGGGTATGTGCGCAGCATTCGTACATCAGCGTACCGGGCATCACCATATCGTCGACAAAGTGGCAAGTGAGGAACCAGTCGTCGGGCTGGATGTCGGCTTCGGCGATGACTCGGCCAAGACCGGCGGGGCCGCCAACCATGTCGAGATGCGTGATGCGATGGAGCAGCCGCATGCGACCGGCGGGGATGCGGCAGGGCGCTGCGATATTGAGTTGCGCGAATGCCGGTCCGAAGCACGCTCCGAGGTTGCCTTCGCGAAGTTTGTCGATCTCTGCTGCGCTGTATTGTTCGATTTCACTTTTGGCGTCGGGTGAATGAGCTACGTGTGAGACGCCCATACCACCCACATTCTCGATCGGTGCAAACAACGCGGGATGATTTGAAATGCGCGATTCGCGTGGCGATTCATTTGTTTTGTTGAAGTCCTGCAGCGCGACGATGCCTCCGGAGTTTTCGATTTCATCGTCGGTGAAGAAGCCGGCGCAGCCGTTGGTCATTGTGATGAGCGGCCGGCCGTTAATCGTGCCGACGAAGCTGAAGAAGAAGAGGTATGCGCTGCCCTGGCGGACGAATTTTTCGATGCGGATGTCATACGAAATCACGTCGCCGCCGCGGGGAAGACCGCTGTGTAGTTCAATGGTCGCGTCGAGCAGGCGATACGCGCGCGTGCCGCGCACGGCGAGATCAATGCCGAGATAGCTGCAGAGAAAGAGGTCGGCTTGTCCCGCTTCGACGGTGATGCAGACCGGCGCGCGATCGTTGTCGAGATACCACGCGTCGCGGTGCACATCGTGTTCGGTGACAATGCGCCCATGCGACAGCGACGCGACTTCGCCTTCGATATGCACAATGCGATCGACGAGCATCAGCGGTTCGTCCGGCAAGCGGACGCGAACGGGATATTCATCGACAGCCGCGAATCGGGGGCCGAGCACATGCGCGATTTTGCCGACAGCGAATTCCATGCATTGCGTGCGATTGAACGCCACGGTTGCGTCCTGTGACGGCGGCGCATTCATCGGCGGCGTGGCGGGGAATATTGGAACACCCGCGGGATTGGAGGGTGCCGGCGAATAACCGCGCTGCTCGAGCCAGCGCGCCTGGGCGGCAACCGCCTGCGAGATATCTTCCAACGCGCGATGTGAATGTGCAAGAAAACGCGCGTGTGCCTGCGCCGTGGCGGTGCCGGCGTCGGTGACGTCGGTCATTATGTTTTGCACGTGGGCCAGTTCAAACGACGGCCCTGGCGCATACGCTTCGGGGGACGGGATGGTTGGTGCCCCCGCTCGTGATGAGATTTGCGAGAACGCTTCCTGGACGGAATCTGGCACGAATGATTCGACTTTGTCCCCACGCGGGACCATTTCCTCTGACTTTGTCACCGTCGCTTCCCGGCGACGCGCCGGCAGCGGCGGATCGAAGATCTTCCGGCCAATCGGTACCCGGACAGAATCCCGCCGCAAGCGTTGCGCTTCTTCCGCGCGAAGATCGAGGAACGGCTGCAGATCACACAGGAGTGCAGAAGCATCCGCAATGCGCCGCTGCGCGATCAACGCCCCGACGAGACGCACGACGCCGACGGCCTCACGCTCAGGATGTGATGCGATGCTGCGGGCGAGATGCGGCTTACCGGCAAGAATTTCCGCAATCATTCGGGTGCATGATGCCCCCGGACCGACTTCGATGAAGCAGCGCACGCCGTCGTTGTAGGCCTGCTCAATCAGTTTGGAAAAATCAAAGCCGTGTAGCGCCTGGCGAGTAATGGATTTTGCCGCCGCTTCGCGTGTGGGTACGTGCTGCGCGGCAGACGCCGTGCTGTAGAACGTGATGTGCGGCTGCTTGCTGGTTTTCAGGCGGTGCAGTGCGAGATAATCGTCCTGCACATCACGCACCACGTCGCAATGAACCGTTGACACGCCGTCAATGCTGAATGCGTCACAGTTCAACGCTTGCAGGATGCGTGCCACAGCCTGCGATTCACCGCCAATGACGCATTCGTTTGGCGAATTGACGATCAGCAAGCGTGCGTGGCTTTCGCGCGCGACGGCACGTTTTACAGTATCCGCGTCCGCGCGCACTGCGGCCGTTCGCCATGCGAATGGTTCACTTTCCGCGATGCGCCATTCCCGGCGGGCGGCGTTGAAGGGGGCTGCGAGCTCGCTATCAAAAAGCGACGAGTCGAGCAATCGTTTCCGCATCTCATCGCGATCGCTCCAGACACCGTTGGCGAGCAGCGAGGTGGTTTCGCCGACGCTGTAGCCGATCGCAGCGTCGGGCTGGATCCCCACTTGCTGGAGAATTTTCGTCGAGAAGATGCCGAGTGAGACCGTTGCAAGGATGACGTTGCGCGGGGTTTTCGGGTCGTTGATCCACTCGTCGGCGAGCGCGGTGGACGTGGTATTTTCCGTGTGCATGACAACGGGCCACGCGCGCGCCAACTGCAAGCCCATATCGTTGTATTGATTGCCGGAGCCGGGGTAGACGAACGCGATTTTGCCGTTCTGCAGGGTCGGGTTTGGCTCGAAAAAGATGTCCTGTGCCACCGGCGGCGCGGGACGCACATCTTTACGAACCCAGCGATCTGCGGTAGCGAGCTTGCTCTGCAGGTCATTGAAGGACGTCGCGACAATCGTGAGCGCGAGGTTGCGTGATGCTGGCGAATTCTGTTCGTGCCAGCGGGAGGCGCATTCGTTCAGTATGGCGAGTTCATCCGAATTGCCGCCCACACTGATGCTTTGTGCGCTGGTGCGCGTCTCGGCCCCCCGCTTGGCGCGGGGGGTTCGGATGGTGTCTGTTTCGATTGCCGCTCGCGCGGACAAGTAGCCGCTACATGTGACGGCAAATTCTTGCATCTTGGTGAGTTCGGCTGCGATTTGGTCGCGGGTGTCGGCCGATACGACGAACAGCGCAGGTCGCACGATGGCGGCGTGAATCGCTGCGAGATGCGGATTGGGAGCGGATTTTTCGTATTCGCGTAAATGAATCGTCGCCGGCGTTGCCAGATTTTGTGAATCCTGTGCAGAGACGATCGCGCGGCGCGGGCCATCGTCGCGATTGTGCAGCCAATACTCAGGAATTTTTCGTTCGTCGTCACAGGGTGCAGGGCGGCGACGCTGATCGAGAGACACGGCGGCTTGTAAAATCGAAATCATCGCGGTACATGCGCCGGTGTCGCCGAAAAGGGGGTCGTTGTTCGAATCAATTTGTAACACCGACGCGGGTTGATTGATTTCCCCGGAAACTGCGATGTTTTGCGGCGGAAACACGACGTCGTCGATCAGTGCGTAAATGTGATCGCCGGCCTTTTCGGCGTCGGACAGGCGCTTAAGGACGAAAGCGATGCTGCCTTCGCTGGTCGTCAATTCATGAACGTCGCGCCACAAATGCGGCTCTGATTTGTCATCGAGCACCTCGGCCCCCCGCTTGGCGCGGGGGGTTCGGATCATGCCACTGTGATCGCGACTGCCACCATCACTGTCGTGGCCGGCCCGATTGACGTTTCCGTTGGCGTTGCCGTCGCCGTGTCCGTTTCCGTTTCCGCTGCGATGGCCGTTTCCGTTTCCGTCTCCGTTCCCGCTTCCGTTGATATTGGAATTGAATGGCGCTTCATGCGCGAGATTTCTGATTGCTGTGGCGCGGTGGCGGATATCGCCGCAGAGATCAACGGTGCCAACGACAGCCTCATCCAACTCGTTGTTTCGCAGCGCATTGACGGCGAAGTCCAGCGCATCGATGCCCGAGTGCGGACCCGCGCTCAGGACGAAGCTCGGGCCGCCGCAGCCGAGCTCGCGCGCGATGCGACTGGCGATGATGCCGCCGAGGGAGCCGAGGACGCGCGGTGCGTTCAGCGACGGGCCGACGGCTTCGCGCAGGGCGGCGGCCCATTCGCTCACTTCTGCCTCGCTGAGGCCGAGATTCCATTCGCGGCTCCAGCGGCGTGCGTTCTCGAGCATTGCCCAGCGCAGGTGATAGTTCGACGTATTGAGGTCGAGATTCGCGCCGATGAGGACGCCGGTGCGTTCACGCTCAGCGCGCAGCCGCAGTCGCGCGTCGCGCAGGGCCGCGGCGGTGGTCAGCAGCATGAGCAGTTGCTGCGGCAAGGTCTGCGTGATTTCGCTTGGCGGAAGCTTGAATTCGCCGACAGGGATACTCAGTTCGCTGATGCAATGATCCCGCTCGTCTTGTGCATCCGGTTCGGGCGAGACGCCCATACCGCTCTGTCTGGCGGCGTGCGGCAGCGACGGGGTATTGTCAAACATCCTCGCGGCAAATTCCGCGAGCGTATCCGCGTTGCCGACGTGTGCGCCGATTCCGACGATTGCGATCGGTTCGCGCGGCTTTTGTTTCGCGACTACCGGCTTCGGCGATTTTTTCGTCGCAGCGTGCGCGATTTTTGATTCGTCGAACTGCTCAAGGAGCAGGTGCGCATTGATGCCGCCGAAGCCGAATGAACTGACAGCGGCGCGGCGGGGCCGTTTCTTGGTTCGCGTCCACTCCGCTGGTCCCTGCAACACCCAGAACGGCGACGTCGCGAGGTCGAGCTTGGGGTTTGCCGATTCAAAGTTCGCGGACGGCGGAAGTTGGCCGCGCTGCATGCCGAGCAGAATCTTGTGAAGGCCCGCGATGCCGGCAGCAGTCAGCAGATGTCCGACCATTGACTTCACCGAGCCGATCGGCGTTTGGGCGGCGCGCTGTGGTTCGTCTTTCCAGAGTGCGCGGAGACTACTGAACTCGACGGCGTCGCCGAGCGGGGTGCCGGTGCCATGACATTCGATGATGTCGACGTCGGAGGGTCGCCAGCCGGCGGCGGCGTACGCGGCGCGCATCGCGCGAAGCTGACCGGCGGAGTCGGCGGCGAGGAGGCTGCCGGCGGTGTCGTTCGACAGGCCGATGCCCCGAATGACGCCGAGAATGTTGTCATTGTGTGCGAGCGCGTCGTCGAGGCGCTTCAGCACGATCATGCCACAGCCTTCGCCGACGATGAGTCCGTCGGCGGCGGCGTCGAAGGGTCGGCAGGTGCCGCTGCGCGAAAGCGCCTGCAAGTGGGAAAAACCCATCTGGGTGTAGAGCGCTTCGGGGCGTGAAACGCCGCCGGCGATAACGGCGTCGGCGCGGTGGGCCTGCAAATCGTCGCAGGCGATTTTGATCGCGTAGAGGCTGGATGCGCAGGCGGCGTCGAGCGTAAACGCGCGGCCACGTACGCCCAGGGCGCGGCGGAGAAGCTGCGCGGGAAGGCCGACGACGCCGGCGTTCAGCTGGTGAGTCTTCGACGCGGAAATCGGACGATCAGAGATATCGCCAAACGCGAAAGCTTCGAGCGCCCCGCGCGTCTCCGCCCCTCGCTTGGCGCGAGGGGTTCGGATGTTTGTGTCGATGCCGAGCTGCTCTGCTAACCGCAATTCGAAAGCGGCGCCGAGAATCTCGCGCGTGATCGCGGAGGATGCGTCGGTGGGCAGCGCGATCGCGGCGAGTGCGATGGAGACGCGCTGCGGATCGATTTCATCGGTCTGTGCTTTCAGCCAGACGTCGCGGCCGACATGCAGCACAAGATGGAAGAGCGGGTCGAGCCTTTTGAGCAACTCGGATTCGATGCGGAGATTTTCGAAATTCGGCGCGAAATCGCGAATCAGGCAAGCGCGATCGTGAAACGCGTGATCGGGGCCGCCGCTGGCGCGCGAGGCATCCTTCGGCGGAACGATCCAGCGGTCGGCGGGTGTCGCGCGGCAGGCGTCGTGACCGGCGAAGAGATTCTTCGCGAACGCGTCGAGATTTGGCGCGTCGGGGTAGACGGCGGACATCGCGACGATCGCGATCGGCTGCGAATGGGAAGGCTTCATGGTACTCATGTGATCGCGCCGGACGTGCCGCTTTCCGCGAAGAACGCCGCATGGAGCGACGGATCGATCGTCCATTCGACGCCGTGGAAGGCGGCGAGCGTCTTATCGTCGGCGTCGAGCAGAAAAGCATTGGCGGTGAGTTTGTGTTTTGACGCGCTGATAATTTCCACCGCGGCGCGAACAGGATTCTGCAATGAAATGTCTGACAGCCATTCGGCACTGGCGATGAACGCGGGAAGCGACGGCGCGCCGGTCATTTTCTCACACCAGAGGATGCCGAGCTGAAGCAAGGCGTCGAAGTAGAAAGGCGCGGTGAGCAACTTTTCTTCGCTGCCGGATGCCAGGAAAACACGCTCGTCCGGCGGCACGGCGAGTTCGGCGATGAGTCCGGCGTGGGAAAGGCGCGTGACCCGCTCGATCGCTTGAAAAGCAGGACCGTGAAAAAGCATGTTCTCGTAGATTTCGGCGGATGTGATCGACGTTTGAGATCCATTGTCGAACTTCGCGCGGCTGAATGGCGATTGAGTGAGAACGCTTTGAGCTTCCAAAATTTCCGCGCGCGCGTGAAGTGTTGTTTTTTCAGCGGCGGTGCTGCGAAGCTCCAATTGGCGCGTCGGCGTTGATGCGGATGCCGGCGCTGCGGATGGTGCGATGGTGATGTCGAGGGATTTTTCGACCGGGCAGGCACGAAGGACGCGTAGATTTTTGAGGCTGGTCGCGAGTGCCGCCGAGTTTGATTGCTGCGCGGCTCGTGCAAACCACTCGATCATGAGTGCAATCGGAACGACGGGGCGGCCGCCGACGCGGTGGTTGTCGAGGCACGAGGGGCTGTCGGGGGTGAGGGTGAGGCGAAAGTGTTCATGCGCGATCGGCGTTTCGGCCCCCCGATTGACGCGGGGGGTTTGGATCGGGGCGTCTGCGCGCGTTTCTTGTACCTTCCGGTTGTCCAAAGATTTGCGATCTGCGATGGGTTCGATTTCGTTATCAATCTGGTTCGATTCCGATGAAGGGAACGTGCCGCCGATGAGGACTTCGACGGGCGCGGTTGGCGGCTGTGCGATCTCGCGGACAAAGCAGCGGGCACCTTCTTCGAGCGGGATGAGCCCGACGCCGATCCTGGCAAATTCGCGTTTGTGCGCCGTTGTGACCATGCCGCCGTCCCACGGACCCCAGCCGATGGACACGACGCGGCACGTGGGGCGCTGCGCACGAAGCTGTTGCGCTGTCTTGTTGAGCACTTCGTTGGCCATCGCGTAGTCGACCTGTCCCTCGCGGCCAAAGCGCGCTGTGACGGAGGAAAAGAATGCGATGAAGTTGAGATCGTCGTCGCGCGTCGCGTCGAGCAGGGCGTGCATGCCGTCGACCTTGGTGCCGACGACGCGATCGAACTGCTCGTCGGTTTTTTTCTCGATGAACTGATCCGCCAGGACGCCGGCGGCATGGACGAGGCCTCGTACTGGGCCGTGCACCGCGCGAATTTCGTTGAGACAATCTCTGACGGCGCTGCCGTCGCGAATGTCGACACTGCGATATTCCACGGCAGCAGAGTGTTGGCGCAGAGCTGCGAGATTCTGCGCGACTTCGCGATTGTCGCGCCAGCGCCGGAAGCTGGATTCGACGTCTGCGGGCTTGGGTTTGCGACCGGAAAATTCGTTTTGCAGGATTGCGCGTTTCATGGCGGCGTCGTCTGTTGCGTCGTGCAGCCAGTGCGGTTCGTCGACCGGGGCGGATGAGCGGCCGAGGAGGACGAGGGTCGGCGCGGTTTTGCGGGCGAGCTCAAGCAGGCAGGCGGCGGTCACGCCCCGCGCACCGCCGCTGGCGATCACAACGTCGCCGCGATGAAGTGAGGCGCCTGTTTGTTGTGCGGGTACTTCCTGGAGTTGCAACGTGTGACGGGCGGTGCTTGTCAAGCCGACCTCGAGGGGGCCTTCGTGCAGCAACTCGTCGACAAGAAGCGTTGCGATCTTGTCGGCGTTGTTCCAATTTACATCAACGTCGATCGCGCGGCAGGTAACGTCGGCCCATTCGTGCGAAGCCGTTTTTGACAGGCCGGGGAGGCCGCCGGATGTCGCATCGTCGCAGTCGCCGGTCAAGCCGAATTTGCCGTCCATGCGGGAGATGGTTGCAAAGAGCGCACCTTCCGCGTTGCCCGAATTTTGCAGCGCGGGACCGAATTTGCGTGCGAGTCCGAATGCATCTTGCAATGCTTGATTCCTCGATGCCATCTCACTCGTCGTGGCTGTCGAATTCGCGATGACGATCAGTCCGGATATTGCTTCGTCGTATGACTCGGGCAGGTTGAGAACCTGCCCTCCACCAAGCGGCGAAATGAAGCGCGATGAATGGCCCAATGCATTGAGCTTTTGTGCGAGTCTATCAGCAATTCCCGCATCGTCGCGGGTGATGAGGATATCGCAATCGCGCGGCAGGTTGAGCGGCCCGCGCGACTTGGTTGCGGGCGCGTCGGCAGCGACGAGAACCCGGCGCGTGATGTCAACGGCGAAGCCGTCCGCTGTCGTTTGCGGAACGGCCGCGACATCGTTCTGAGGATTGCGCGGCTCGGCGTCCGATGACGCCGAACCGCTATCGGCTTTTCCCTGGGGGGTCTCCGCAAGGTCGGGCGCTTCTTCCGAAACGTAGTTGATGATGTCCTGCAAGGTTCGCAGGCTTCCCATGTATTGCGAATCGACTTCGCGCATGCCGGGGGCACGCTCCTGCGTGGCCGCTAGAATTTCGAGCCGCTTGATCGAGTCGATGCCGAGGTCCGCTTCCATGTCCATGTCGAGATCGATCATTTCCTGCGGATAGCCGGTGAGTTCGGCGACGACTGCGAGCAGCGTCGCGGAGAAATTACCGTCGGCTTTCGCGGATGCGGCTTCGGCAGGGGCCTTCGCGGCAAAGGTGGTCGATTCCGTGAAGCGAGTGACCTGCGGCGTTGCGGCGGCAGGTGCGGCGGCACCATTTGACGTTG
>JBFWWY010000005.1:17213-17995 GCA_050245935.1 Phycisphaerae bacterium
GCGCGGTGCCGGAAGTGTGCTGATCCAGCGGGATCGGCTGAATCGACACCGGCGCGTGGGGCGCGGGCGCGGCGGGCGTCTGCTGCGTGTATTGCGGCGGTGCCGATGATGCCGGCTGCAGGGGCACCGGTGACGCATAGGTGTGTGGCTGCGGGATATACGGAGCCGGTGCTGGCGCCGGCACGAAGCTGGGCTGCAGCGGCGGGGTGTATGTCGGTACGTGCGTCAGCGGCGCGATCGGCAATCCGACAGATTGATCGAGCATCCGCTGTTGCTGCTGCATGACCATCTGGAAACTGCGGTGTGCGGCTTCCTGGCCTTCCAAGAATTTCTGATGTGCGTAGGCGGTTTGCTGCTGGAGGGACTGCATGGCGCGGAGGCCTTCCTGCGCCAACTGAAAAGCGTGCGAGATCTGTGTCGCGTCGGCGCGCGGCGGGGGCGCGGCAACGTCGACGCGTGCTTGTGCGGCGTATGCTGACGGGGGAAGGTCCTGTGACCGTCCATCGCGCGATTCGAGCGGCGGCACCGCGGTGTGCGATGGACCGTTGGCGTGCGCGACGCCGGCACCGTTGCTATGCGGCGCGGGTCCGTGCGCTGTCTGTTGTGAGTTCACCATATTTTCTTCCGTAGTAAATGTAGAGGGTGTTTCCGCCCTCGCGGTTTGTGGAAATTCTCCGGCTTCGTGGGACTGTGTTTTCTTGATATTGGGTATTTTCGCTGCTGCTCTGGCGGGCGGGTTTGCGCGATAATTGGCACCGAACAGCTTCACGGTCATGGCAGGC
>JBFWWY010000006.1:0-17475 GCA_050245935.1 Phycisphaerae bacterium
CCGCAGCCTCCATTCGGTTGTGCTGCTCGACGACGGCCGCGTCCTGATCGCCGGGGGGGACGAAAACAACGGCGGCAACGAATCCGCGGAGGTCTACAACCCGACCACAAACACGTTCATGCTTGTCGAGAATCTGGAAGTGCAGGCGCGGGCCGCCGCGAAATTGCGCGACGGGCGCGTGCTGATGATCGGCGATTTCGTCGCGCCGATTGCGTTCGTCTTCGAACCCGACACAAATTCCTTTGCTCCGGTGGGCGACATGAACAATATGCACGCCGTCTTCCCGACCGCAACAGCGCTTCCGGATGGCCGCGTGCTCGTCGCCGGCGGGTGCAGTCGCGATGCGTTTGCAACCGACAAGACGGATATATTCGACCCGGACACCGACACCTTCAGCAACGGGCCGACAATGACGGTGAATCGTGATCGCCACGTCGCCATGCTGCTGCCGGATGGCCTGGTGCTCCTGATCGGTGGAATGGACAACGGCGAATTTCACGCAAACGGCGATTTGTTCGATCCGTCCGACAACACGATCACGCGAATGAGTACGCAAATGAGTACGTCCCGCGTAGATTTTGCCGGCGTTGCGCTCATTCCATAGCAGGACATCGCCTGCAACATCATCCTCCATCAAGACGCATGCGGTGCGCCGCATGCGTCGCGACTCACCTCTCGCGCGCGCCAGTGCAACACAACGCCGAAATGAATGCGGAATCAGGTCGAATTCAGCATGTTGTCAAGCGACGCGAGGATAACTGCGCAAGCAGCGAGCGTCCGAATGGCCTCGCTTCTAAGCGGTAAATGTCTGGATGAAGGATCACGAACGATGGCAACAACCCCCACAGAAAAAAAGCTGGATGAACTTTACGAGTTGATCTCCGAGATGGAAATCGCGCTCATGACGACTCGGCGGCCCGACGGCATGCTGGTCACGAGGCCGATGGCGACACAGGAGCACAGTCCGCACGCGGATGTCTGGTTTGTCACAAATATCGAAACGGACAAAGTCGATGAACTGAAGCACGATCCGCACGTCAACCTCGGCTACTACAATGACGGAACCAAAGAATGGGTTTCCGTCAGCGGCACCGCGAAACTTTCGCAGGATCGTGCAAAAATTCGTGAACTGCATCAGCCGGACTGGCGTGCCTGGTTTGAAAACGAAGGCGGCAATCGCGATGGCGGACCCGACGACCCACGCCTCGCGCTGATTCTGGTGGAAGCCCATACTGTGCACTACATGAAGAGCAAGTATTCGCGCCCTCGCGTGCTGTTTGAAATCGCGCGCGGCGTCATGACGGGGACAGCACCCGACATCGGCCGGGAAGAGCACCTGACCGAGCGCGAATTGAAATAAACGCGCTGGTCGCACGAGACGCTCCGCGTAGAATGTCCTGCATGCCCGGACTTTTTGATGGTACGCCGCTGGAACGACCCGTCACGTGCGAAGTGTGCGAATGCCCCCTTTCCGCGTGCGCATGCCCGCGCAACGCGCACGGCTCGGTATTGCAGCCGAAGGATCAGCAGGTTCGCATCGGGCGGGAAAAGCGCCGCGGGAAGTTTGTGACCGTAATTTCGGGTCTGGATGCGGCGGCGTCTGATTTGCCCGCCCTTCTGGCGAAAATGAGATCGTTGTGCGCAGCGGGCGGAACTGTCGCCGACGGCAAGATCGAAGTGCAAGGCGATCACCGCGAGCGAGCGAAAGCACTTCTTACGGAACTCGGATATCCGGTGAAATTCAGCGGCGGTTGACGCAGTCTTCTTGGCGTTAGACTGATCGTGTGCATCACGAATCGGAATCCTAGCCGGGCTATTTCGATTGCCCCCGATACATCATCGCAAAAGTCTGGCGACCCCCATGATTGATGCCGAATAGCTTGTCCAGGTGACGCGCAATCGTAGCTACGAAGCGGACCGGAACGCCGTCCGCGGAATTCGCCAGCAGTTAGCGGTCCCGATGATCAACATCGTTTTGCGGCTCCGCTTGTGCCGCCTCGGGTTGATCTTGCGGATCCGCTGGTTGCGTCCGCGCGTCGAGTCGTTTTTTCGTGAGCGTGATCTGTCCTAAGTGATAATGACTGTGCTCAATCGTGCCGTGCAGATTGCGGTAATACGTGCCGTACTTTTCCTCCACGAACGTTTCCCAGAGTGTCGATTCCGGCAGTTGCTCGATCAGCATTGCGGCATCTTTCGCGTTGGCAAATAGCTTCTCGCGTAGTGCGTTCCACTCCCCTTCTGAACGGATTGGCGGACAATCGAAACTGAATTTGTCATGTGCCGTAAGCGGTTCGCCGCGCAGAACCTGCAATACCGCCGCGACAAAATAGTTCACGTGATATGTCAGCGTCGCGATGGAGTGGCAAGAATCCAGGTTCATCGCTGCATTCTGCCAGGAAACGCCTGTCAATTGGTCCTTCAGATTGACGGCCGTCCAGTTCCCGCCGAAATGAACCGCGCGAAAATGCTGTGCGATCTGTGCGGGGAGATTCATCTTTTCTGCTCCTTTTTCGTCAAATTAAACGGCATTTTTCCCTGTGTTTATTTGACGTTCAGACGCCGCCCCTATTTTTTCTGACGGGGACACAAAGATCAACCGGAAAGGAAGCTTCGATGGATACGCGTAAAAAGATTCTGCTGCCGTTCTTCCTGTTGCTGGGCCTCTTCGGCACGACCCTCGGCGGTTGTCCCGGCGGCGATGACGACGGCGTTTTCGGCGACGTCAGCGACTTCTTCCAGGATCTCGGTGACGACTTGTTCGGCGATGATTAATAGAGCGTCGCAGCCACCTTGCTCGCTCCGCAAGTAGCACACGGGGTGCCGCGCGATCGGATATTAAGAAAATCGCGCCTGCAGCGGGCTTCCATCTGAACAGCAGTCTTGGATTTCAATTTATTTCGAACATGACGGCGGTATTAGACGCCGTCATTTTTTTGTACTCAATTCTCCGCGCATTCCGTATTCTCTTTCAGCAATGTCGCTAAATGATGAATTGAAGACCGGCTCGATAACGCCATCGGGATCATGTCGCCTACTTGTGATCAGATGGATGATGACATTCTTGCTGCTCGGCTTGTTTATCGTGTTCTTATATTCTTCGCGCCGTGCGATTACATGGGATAGTTTGCAGTTCCGCTATCAAGCAATCCTCATGCTGGGAACGGTTTCGTTTGCCTGGCGTCCGGATGGTTTCGATTTTTCATCGATTCCGCCTTCGATGAAGAGCGGTTTTCAAACCGCGAAAATCTTTGGCGGAACGTGGCTGTGGTGGTTTGCCGATGGAGAAAATTTTGAGTGGAAATTCATCACCGTTCCGCTTTGGATGATCGGCTTGCCGTTGCTGCTTCTGACTGGTTTTTTCTGGTGGAAGGACCGTCGCCGTGTCAGACAAGCCGCAAGTTATTTCTGGATGCGGTTTCGACCTGTACAAAGACAGCGATTGACTTTTTTGCTCTATTTTTTGTTTGTCGTTGTTCACGTTTTTGTCGTTTTCTTCGGTGTCGAATACAGCGTAAAGCTCTTTCATTTTTTCGTGTCCTTACCTGTTGCACTTCGGCTCGAGAAATATCGCGAGTTGGTTTTTTTGCGAACTCTGCCGATTATTTTTCTCGGCGCGCCTGTCTGGGGCTTGCTCTGGGCCTGGCTCTTCGTCCGCATCCGCAACCGCTTCCCGCGACCGGCGAATTGCTGCTTCGAATGCGGCTACGACCTTACCGGCAACGAAACCGGCTACTGCCCCGAATGTCGTGCGACGGTCATCGAAAAAAACGGTATCAAAACCGCCCGTGCGAGGTAACGATCTTTCGCGGTAGAGTTGAACGCTCAATCACTCGAATCCTCCAATCCTTGAATCCTCGAATCCTTTCCCTTTTCATTGACACCTAACATTTACCAAACTATACTCCGGGCTCATCAGGCGAACGGAGAGACATCTTGCGTGCGGAACTCACGGAGAAAATCCGCAAGGTCACATTGCGCCATGCCGCCCTCGGCGTCGCGCGCCGTGGTGCGGTCGGCGGACAAACCCCCTGCCTCCCCACTGGCTGGGAACCGATCGATGCGGCCCTCCAAGGCGGACTGACCTGCGGCGGGTTGCACGAGTGGATCGGCGTCGATCTGCCGGAAACGGTGGATCGCGGGGCGCGACGCCGAGGCCGCTGTGCAACCCCCTCCGCCGGGTGGTCGCCGCCGCTGGCACCGATTCTCGCGCTCACGTGGCAATTGCTTGAGACGCGCCCCCTGCTTTCGTACACCATCTGGATCGGCGCGAACTGCTTCCCCTACCCCTATCAATTGCTGCGCGCCCGCGGCGAAGATCGGCGGTTGCTGTTGCGAACGCTGTTGGTCCACGCGGCACGACCCGCGGACCGGCTCTGGGCGGCGGACCTCGCGCTGCGCTGTCCCGCGATAGGCTGTGTCGTCCTCGACGGCAGCCGCTTCGACATGCCCGCGACGCAGCGGCTGCAACTTCTTTCCCAATCCCAGCAAACGCCGGTGCTGATGATCCGTCCGCCGTGGGAGCGGCACGAACTGTCGGCGGCCCAGACGCGTTGGCGCGTGAGTTATGAAGCGCCGCCGCGCGCGCGCCGCTTCGAGATGGACTCGCGCACGCGCGCCGTGTGCCCGCCGCTGCCGGAGTTATCGATGCCTGCCGCACGCCGCCGTGCGTTTGGAAATCTGGAATGGCGCGGCGTCAGCCCCGCGCCGGAAATCCCCCGGCCGCGCTGGCGCGTGGAGTTGCTGCGCTGCAAAGGCGTCGCGCTGACGAATCAATCGCGAAGCTGGATCATGGAGTGGGACGATGCCACGCATGCTGTCCGTTTACCTGCCGAAGTTCGCGGCGCACCTGCTGATGCGCCGCGCCCAGCGGCAGTCGACGCCCACGCACGCCGCGAAACCGCGTGACGCCGCACGTACGCGCGACGTGGGTAAAGAATGCGCCCTGGCCAGCGCGCACGCATTTTTGCTCGTTGTCCATCGGCACAGCGAGCAGCTTGTCGCGGACTGCTGCCCGGTTGCGGAGCGCGCCGGCGTGCGCGTCGACATGAAACTCGCGCATGCGCGTTCCCTGCTCGCGAAAATGTCGGTGATCGAAGCGCCGTATGCGCCGCAGCAGGACGCGGAGCGACTCCTGACGCTGGCGCGCTGGGCGCAGCGGTTCTCGCCGCGCGTCGCGGTCGATCCGCCGGACGGATTGCTACTGGATCTAAGCGGCGGCGAGCGCTTGTTTGGCGGCCCGCGGCGGTACGTGGAACGCATCGGCAACGCGATTGCCCGGCTGGGTTTTCCCGTGCGCCTCGCGGCGGCTCCGACAATCGGCTGCGCCTGGGCGTTGGCGCGCTACGGCGCGGATTCTTTGGCATTGATCGATGAAAGGTGCGTACCCCCCGCGCTCGCAATGCTGCCGATTGCGGCGCTGCGCGTCGACCAAAAAGTCATCAGCAAACTCGCAGAGGTCGGCGTGGAGTGCGTCGGCGAGGTGCTGCGGCTGCCGCGCGACGCGCTCGCGGCGCGCTTCGGCACAACGCTCCTGACGCGGGTCGATCAGGCATTGGGCCGCGTCGAAGAACCGCTGGACGCACTGCCGCCGAACCGGCCGTGCAGCGTCGAGCATGTGTTCGAGGCACCAGTGACGCGGCTGGAAATCGTGCTGCACTACGCGCGGCACGCGCTGGCGCAGATGCTGCAGATCATTCGCGAAGACGGCTTCGGTGCGCGGCGGCTCGACCTGACCTGGCAGCGGCTCGACGACGCGCCGCTGCACTTCGCGCAGCACATCACGCACCCGTCGCACGATCTCGCGCATTGGTGGCGTTTGCTGGAACCGCGACTGGAACGCGCGAATCTCGGCTACGGCGTCGAAGAAATACATCTGCAGGCCTCGCGGTTGCAGCGCTTGCACGCGGCGCAAGCGACCATGTGGATCGAGCCCGCGCGCGACGCGCCCGATGCGGCCGTGCTGGGCGCGCTGATCGACCAGTTGCGCGACCGGCTCGGCGAAACAAGCGTCACCGTCTGCGAACCCGCCGAGTCGCACATTCCCGAACGCGCCTTTCGGCAAGTCGTCGTGCGGGACACGACCAGCATTTCCGCGCGGCGCGACGGCGGCATCGTCATCGCCGCGCGGCCGACGCACCTGCTGCCGCATCCCGAGCCGGTGCAGGTGATGGCGCTGGTGCCGGACGGACCGCCGGTGTGGATGAAATGGCGCGGTCGTGAGATGCGGCTGTCCGCGGCCGCGCCGGCGGAGCGGATCGCGTTTCCGTGGTGGTGGGCGGCGCGCAGCGACAACGCGGCGCGCGATTATTACCGCGTCTGTGACGAGCACGGACGCTGGCTGTGGATTTTCCGTGCACAGGAAGACGCGCGGTGGTTCGTGCAGGGGGAGTGGTGAGGAGAAGTGGTGGAGTGAAGAGGGATGGAGGGGTGGCGCGGTGCTTGGGGTGGAGGGGAGTGAGGATTGAAGGATTGGGGATTGGAGGATTGGGGATTGGAGGATTCAGGATTGGAGGATTGGAGGGGATGTCATGGGTGGTATGGGCGTCTCGCATGCACGAGGGGAGGGTGGGCATCCTGCCCGCACGAAGAAAAAATCAGGGCAGTATGGGCGTCTTTTCTTGGGAGTCCGAGGCTCCTGCCGAGCTACTTGTCGGGGATGTTCGAATTTGGTTCCACCCCGATTGCTTCTCTGATGGTGGGGCAGGCATCTTGCCTGCCATTTGGGGGACATCTTCTCTTTTGAGCGGAATGGGAATTCTGTTTGCTTTTGTGAGTAATTGATATGCCGGATCCTTCTTATGCGAAAACCTATCCGCATCCGTGGAGTTGGACGCGCGGGCGCGCGCGGCGCGGTGCGGATGAATCCTCCGCGTGTGAGATGGTGTCGCGCGCGGCCTATGCGGAGCTGACCGTCGCGAGCAATTTCACGTTCCTGACCGGCGCGAGCCATCCGGATGAGTTGGTCTTTCGCGCCGCCGAGCTGGGTTTGCACGCGATTGCGATTACCGATCGCAATTCGCTCGCCGGCGTCGTTCGCGCGCACGTCGCCGCGAAAGAATGCGGGATGCGGCTGATTGTCGGCAGCCGGCTGATATTCACCGACGTGCCGGGGTTGTCGCTGTTCGTCTATCCGACGGATCGCGCGGGGTATGGGCGATTGTGTTCATTGCTGACGCGTGGCAAACGCCGCGCGCCGAAGGGTGAATGCTATTTGCAGTTGGCAGATCTACGCGATTTTCATGCTGGATTGTTGGCGGTTGCGTTGTGGGATGAATGTTGCGCAACGAATACAGAGAACAATATTGTGGGGGACCGGCTCTCAGCCGGTCAGCGTGTGTCCGCGCGCAACCCCGATCGCATCGGGCCAGACGGCTCGGCGGGAGCCTCGGTCTCCCATTTGACGTTGCGCGTTTTCCCGGGGCCTGCGTCCAGCACGGAGGCATCCCGACACGTCGGGACTACAGAATTGAAAGAAATATTTGACGATGATCGGCTGTCGTTGGCGGTGACGCAGTTGTTTGAGGCGCGGACGGCGGCGAAAAACGCGCGAATCGCGCAGCTTGCGCGGGAGTGCGACATTCCGCTCGTCGCGATCAACGACGTGCATTATCACGATGCTGCGCGGCGAGGACTGCAGGATGTGCTGACCTGCGTCCGGCACGGCTGCACGATCGAGGCGGCGGGACTGCGGCTGTTTGCGAACGCCGAGCGGCATTTGAAAGCGCCTGCCGACATGGCGCGGCTGTTCGCGGATTTTCCGCAAGCGATCGCGCGGACGATTGCGATCGCCGACCGCGCCGGCGGCTTTTCGCTCGACGAACTCCGCTACGAATATCCGGAAGAAGTCTGCCCGCGCGGCATGAGCGACATGGAATACCTGCGCGATCTCACTTGGCGCGGGGCGCGCGAGCGCTTCCCCGACGGCGTGCCGGCAAAAGTGCGCAAGCAAATCGAGCACGAGTTCGATTTGATTCGCGAACTCAACTATGCACCATATTTTCTCACCGTTCACGACATTGTGCGCTTCACGCGCCAGCGCGGCATTCTCTGCCAGGGACGCGGCGCCGCCGCCAATTCCGCCGTGTGTTACTGCCTCGGCGTGACGGCGGTCGACCCCGCGCGCGTCGACATGCTCTTCGAGCGATTCGTCAGTCGCGAGCGCAACGAGCCGCCGGACATCGACATTGATTGCGAGCATGAGCGGCGCGAAGAGGTGATTCAATATATCTATCGCAAGTACGGGCGCGATCGCGCGGGGCTGACGGCCGTTGTCGTAACCTATCGCGGGCGCAGCGCGGTGCGCGACGTCGGCAAAGCGCTGGGCCTCTCGCTCGACGCGGTTGACAAACTCGCGAAGCACGTCAGTCATTGGGCGACGAAGAACGTTTTCACCGACGATCAAAACGGCGACGACGGTCTGCGCGAACTCGGCTTCGACCCAGCCAGTCACACGATGCGCAATTTCGTGCGATTTGTGGGCGAGATTCTCGGTTTTCCACGCCATCTGTCGCAGCATGTCGGCGGCTTTGTCATCACGCGCGGGCCGCTGCGCGAACTGGTGCCGATCGAGAACGCCGCGATGGAAGAGCGGACGATTATCGAGTGGGACAAGGACGACATTGAGGCGCTGGGCATTCTCAAGGTGGACGTGCTGGGCCTTGGCATGTTGTCGTGCATTCGCAAATGTTTCGAGCTGATCGAGCAACATCACGGTGAGAGTTGGTCATTGGCGACAATCCCCGCCAATGACGAAGCGGTCTATGACATGATCTGTCGCGCGGATACGGTTGGCGTGTTTCAGATCGAGTCGCGTGCGCAGATGACCATGCTGCCGCGCTTGCGGCCGCGCTGCTATTACGATCTGGTGATCGAAGTTGCGATCGTGCGACCGGGGCCGATTGTCGGCAATATGGTGCATCCCTATCTGCGGCGGCGCACCGGCGACGAGGAACCTTATTACCCCGATGACAAAGTCAAAAGCGTGCTGCAGAAAACGCTCGGCGTGCCGCTGTTCCAGGAGCAGGCGATGGCGCTCGCGATCGTGGCGGCGGGGTTCACCCCGGGCGAGGCGGAGATGCTGCGCCGCGCGATCACCGCGTGGAAAAGCCAGCAGACGATCGCAAAATATCGCACACGGTTTATCGAGGGGATGGTGCTGCGCCGTTATGACCGCGAATTTGCGGAGCAGTGTTTCGAGCAGTTGAAGGGATTCAGCGAATACGGCTTTCCCGAGTCGCACGCCGCGAGTTTCGCGCTGCTGGTGTATGCGTCGAGCTGGTTGAAACATCATTATCCGGCGGCGTTCGCGACGGCGCTGATCAACAGTCAGCCGATGGGGTTTTATGCGCCCGCGCAGATCGTTCGCGATGCGCAGGATCATGGTGTGCGGACGTTGCCGGTGGATGTGAATTTCAGTGATTGGGATTGCACGCTGGAGCAGTGGCAAGAAGTTGTTCGCGGCGCGGATGCCGACGAACACTGGCAGCAAGCTGCCAGTGGCACCCAAATTCAAGCTGATCAGAGCCGTCCCGATCGCTATCGGGATGAGGAAGCGGAGGGGACGTTCGATCTTCAATCAAAGGTTCAGCATTCAAGTAAACGTGAGGATTGTGCAGAACCCCGATCAAATCGAGACAGGCGACTCGGCAGGAGCCTCACCCTCCCGTTGGAGAACGGGTGGCATGGCGGCGAAGCCAAAGGCGGCAACCATGTTCGCTCGGCAGGAACCTCGGTCTCCCATGAAGACGTCCGGCACGGGGGCGTCCCGACCAAAGTCGGGACTACGATGTTGCGATTGGGGATGCGGATGGTGAAGGGATTGCGCGAGGAGCATGCGCGGGCGGTGGTCGCTGCGGTGCAGACGCATGGGCCGTTCCGGTCGCCGACGGAGTTGTGGCGATGGGCGGGGATTCCCGCGAGTGTGTTGCATACGCTGGCGCAGGCGGATGCGTTTGGGTCGATGGGATTGACCCGACAGCGCGCGCTGTGGGAAGTGCAATCGCTGCACGGTAAGCCGCAGCCGTTGTGGGATACGGCGGATGCAGAAAATGCGTCGGTGATGACGACGATGGAAGATGCGGACCAACTATCAGATGCCAACGACGTAGCTGTAAGGCGGGTTGAAAACCCGCCCCACAAAGATCATCACAATTTTCTGCCGCCGGTGCCGCCGCTGGATGATGTCGTACGCGATTACAGTCACGTCGGGTTGTCGCTGAAGGCGCATCCACTTTGTTTTTTGCGGGATTCGCTGCGCAGACAGCGCGTGCGAACGGCAGCGGAGGTACGCGATGAAAAAATCACGCCGCACAAACGCTGGGCCAGCGTCGCGGGAATTGTGCTGTTTCGGCAGCGACCGGGGACGGCGAAGGGCGTGATTTTCATGACGCTGGAAGACGAAACGGGCCGCGCCGATCTGATCATTCGCAAAGAGGTGCAGGAGCGCTTTCGCAAGGCAATTTTTCACGGGCAGGTGCTGGTGGTGCGGGGCCGCGTCGAGCGCAATGGGCTGGTCGTGCACATGATGGTGCACGAGGTGCGCGATATCAGCGAAGAACTCGCGAAGCTGCGGCTGCGATCGCGGGATTTTCGCTAAGTCAGGTAAAGACGTACGAAAGTCAAAAGGTGAAGAAGAAATCAACATTCGTGCATCCTGTGTCAACAATTGCCTGCCTTCGTCCGTCGTTCATGACTGCACCTACACGGCGAATTCAAGAGGCTGTTAGCCGCAGACACTAGCGTCCTTTCTGCTGAAATTGCCTCGATCTGCACCATTCAGAAGAAGGACAAATAGCGATGAAAGCCCTCTGCTGGCACGGTAAAAACGATGTACGCGTGGATACGGTCGACGACCCGAAAATTCAGGACCCGCGCGATGTGATTCTCAAAATTACCTCGACCGCCATCTGCGGCAGCGACCTGCACCTGTACAACGGCTACATGCCCGGCATGAAAGCCGGCGACGTCATCGGCCACGAACCGATGGGCGAAGTTGTTGAGGTGGGCAACGCCATCACCAATCTCAAGAAAGGTGATCGCGTTGTGGTGCCCTTTACCATCTCCTGCGGCGCCTGCTTTTTCTGCGAGCGAACGATGTTCTCGCTCTGCGACGAAAGCAACCCCAAGCCCGCGAAAATCAGAGAAGTCATGGGCCACTCCCCCGCCGGGATGTTCGGCTACTCCCACCTGCTCGGCGGCTTTGCCGGAGGACAAGCGGAGTATCTGCGGGTGCCGTATGCCGACGTCGGCCCGATCAAAATCCCGGAAGGCATTCCCGACGAGCAAGTGCTGTTCCTCTCCGATATTTTCCCGACCGGCTATATGGCAGCGGAGAACTGCGATATCGAAAAAGGCGACGTCGTCGCAGTCTGGGGCTGCGGGCCGGTCGCGCAGTTTGCGATTCAGAGCGCGTGGATGTTCGGGGCGGGGCGCGTGATCGCGATCGACCGCGAAAAAGACCGGCTTGAGATGGCGCGAAAGCACGGCCGCGCAGAAACGCTGAACTTCGAAGAGCACAGTGTTTACGAGCAGTTGATGTCGATGACCAATGGGCGCGGTCCGGATCGCTGCATCGACGCTGTCGGCGCCGAGGCGCACGCGTCCGGCGACCTGCGCGAGATGATCGACGATCTTCGCGAAGCGGCGCACATGCCCGCGAATCATCCGTATGCCCTCGCCGAAGCGATCAAGTGCTGTCGCAAAGGCGGCACGGTTTCGATTCCCGGCGTATACACGGCAATGCTCAACCACGTGCCGATGAACGCGGTGATGAATAAAGCCCTCACGATCAAAACGGGACAGACCCACGTGCAGCGATATTTGAAGCCGTTGTTGGAAAAAGTTGCCAGCGGCGAAATCGATCCCTCCTTTGTCGTTACGCACCGCGCGTCGCTTGAGGAGGCACCGGCGATGTACAAGAGTTTCGCGAAACGCGAGAAAGGCTGTATCAAAGTCGTGCTGAAGCCGTAGAATTCTCGCTGGCGCGCGGCAGCGTTGCATCGCGCCTGTCGGGACCACAAATTCTCTCAGCAAAGAACGGAGCAGCAGCTTTGAACGCGATACAGTCCGTAAATCTTGCGAACGCACAGAAGATCATCGCCGCCGGGATAAAGAAGGCGGAAGAAATCGGGCAGCCGATGAATATTGCGGTGGTCGATGCGGGCGGCAATCTTGTGGCCCACGTCCGGATGGACAATGCGTGGATCGGCAGTGTGAATATCTCCATCAACAAGGCGTTCACGTCGCGGGCATTCGATATTTCCACCAAGGATCTGGCGAATGAATCGCAGCCGAACAAACAGTTCTACGGTATTCACGGTTCGAATGATGGACGGATCATGATTTTTGCGGGCGGCATCCCGCTGAAGAAGGACGGCAAAGTCGTGGGCGCGGTCGGCGTGAGCGGCGGTTCCGGCGAACAGGACCACGCGGTCGCGGAGGCAGCGGTCGCGGCGCTGTGACGTTCCCGGTGATTCGAAGGCGAGGTGACCAGCAATCGGTCTCGATGCATGCATACTTCGCGCTGCGCTTCCGACGGGCGGTCTATTCCTGCTGATGGAATTCGTTTGACGTGCACCCCTCAATGATGGCATCCGCAGGTCTCATGTACGTCTCGGCCCCTTGCTTGGCGTAAGGGGTCGGAAGGGACGATTGGAGTCTGGTGCGGGGCGGGACGCCCAAGGTCCGCAAAATTTTGCGGGCAGGATGCCCGCACTCCCCTCAAAATGATGATCACCAGAAATATTGCGAGGGTTACTTTGAGGCCTTCGCGGGTGAATTCCGTAAGGGAAGGTGGGAATTCTGGTTGTTGTGTGGCGGGGAGTGCCGACGCACCGGCGGGACGCCGGTGCCACAGGGAAGTGCGCGTCGGCGGGCACGGACGGGAATCTCAGACGAATAAGAAGCGGAGTGAAGCTATGAAAGCACGTCGTGGATGCACTGTTCGACCGGCATTTTCCTGGATGGATATCTTTGTCGCGATTGCGCTCCTTGCCCTGCTGATTTCCATTCTGCTGCCGTCACTGAGTCGGGCGCGCGAGCTGGCGAAGCGAAACGTTTGCGCGGCCAACATTCGCGGCGTTGCGCAATCAATGCATCTGTACGCCAACGACAACCGGGAATGGTTCCCGCATCATTATTTTGAAGCGAACACGCGCGCTGACCATCACGATGCCCAGGCACCGACGTTCGACCACGGTGTCCGCTGGGTAGGGATGATGGGCAGCTCCGATGCACTGCGCATCAGTCAGGAAACGAGCCCAACCCTCAGCCCGAAGGCGAGCCATTCCAGCCGTTCACTTTTTTTGTTGATCATTTCGAATTACACGACGGTACACGGTTTCATTTGTCCGAGCTCCGGCGACGTACCCGACGACCTGCGCAATTACGGACCGGACAGTGCACGGGGCGAAATGAGTGCGGCGCAACCCGGCGTCGACCGGTTTGATTTTCGCGGCTACGACAAGCTCAGCTTCGGCATGCGTCTGCCCTACTCGGGCGCGGCATTTAATACCCGACTCGATCCGCGTACGCCCGTCGCGGCCGACAAGAGTCCTTTTTACACGCGCGGCGGACCGGGATTGGCAGGCAGCGAGACGATGCATGACGCGCGGAGTTCACTGGAGCCCAACGCCGCTTGGCGCACGATGTCGGTCGAGCAGATTCTCAAATTGCGCGAGCGAGCGCTGCGGAGCTATAACAGCGTCAATCATGCCAGCGAAGGGCAGAACGTGGCGTTCGCGGATGGTCATGTCGAGTTTGCCTTGACGCCGTTCGCGGGTCTTGGCCGTGATAATATTTATACCCTGCAGGACGGCGGCGAAACGTTGAACGCGATGGTTGGAATGGTGCCGTCGGAGACGGCAACACTGGGTCCGAATTTGCCGCAAGACTCGTTCATGGTTCCATAGTCCGTCTCACAACGCGAGACGCGTTTACATATCATCATCTTCCTCGTCATCGATTTCGTCGATCGACTCAACCTGACACTCGCATCCCGTGCCGTTTGCGCATCCGGGACAACAATACGAATCGCGGTAGCCGGCACCACCTTCGAATTGCCACTCATCGCTCGACATGCCACAGACCGGGCAGCGCTTTTCACTCACGTTTATTCCTTTCGCTGTATATTGATCCCGCGCCGAACACATTGATTCGCGCGGTTCTTCTTCAATCCCGATGGAGCATAGGTGCGTGAAATTACGACCGGGTAACAATTCGTATTCGCCGTCGTTTTCAGGCGGAAATTGTAATCAGCGACTGAAGGAAATCGAGGCTGTCGGCACCCGTGGGCAGCTTGTCGCGGCGCCAGCGCGCGATGCGGGGAAACCGTACGGCGATACCGGATTTATGACGCGAGGAGCGCTGGATACTTTCGAACGCAAGTTCGAAGACAAGTTCCGGCTTCACGGAGCGGACGGGGCCGAACCGCTCGACCGTGTTTCGACGAACGAAGCGATCGACTTCGCGAATTTCCGCGTCTGTCAGGCCGGAATACGCTTTGGCAAAAGGAACCAATCGGTCGTCGCTCCACACGCCAAAGGTGTAATCGGTATACAGACCTGCCCGTCGACCGTGCCCGCGCTGCGCATACATCAGGACCGCGTCACAAGAATACGGGTCCACTTTCCACTTCCACCAGACCCCTGTGGTCCGCCCGACAGCGTAGGGAGAATCGGCCCGCTTGAGCATGACGCCTTCGACATTCCGTGTGCGGCTCTCTGTCCGGATTTCGGCCAGTTCCTCCCAGCTCTGCGCACGGATCAGGCCGGACGGGAGGATGCGATCCTGAAGCGGATAGCGGCGCAATAACTCCTCCAATGCGTGACGACGATCCACGAACGGCATCGCGCGAACATCCGTCGTGTCGTGTTCGAGCAGGTCAAACGCCAGAAAGATCACCGGAACGTCCGCGAGAATTTTTTTGCCGACCGACTTGCGCCCGATTCGTCGTTGCAGCGCGGCAAAAGGAAGAACGCTGTCTTCGCGCCAGCCGAGAATTTCACCATCGAGAACAGTTCCTTCGGGCAACTGATCGATTGCATCGTGCAGTTCCGGAAAGCGATCCCAGATCAGATCTTCGCCGCGCGACCAGATGAATGATCGGCCGCCTCGGCGGATGACTTGCGCGCGGATGCCGTCCCATTTCCATTCGGCGCGCCAGTCATCGACAGGGCCGAGCGTTGCGGGCGCTCGCTGCAGCGGATGTGCCAGACAAAACGGGTACGGCTGGCTGATGCGACTCGCGCCCGCCTCCGGGGAAAAGAGTTCCATGAAGAAGTCCGGCGTCGGATGCCAGTTCCCCATCAGCCGGTGCGCGATCAGGGTTGGTTCGAGCGCTGCCGCCTCTGCGAGTGCGCGGACAACCAGACGCTGCGAAACGCCCACCCGAAATCCGCCGGTGACGAGCTTATTGAAAACAAAGCGCTCCTGCGCGGAGAGATTGTCCCACGCTGCGACGATGGCGGCAGCGCATTCCGCTTCGGATGCGCCTTCGAGCGGCTGCAGCCGAACTTCGATCCAGACCTGCAATGGCTCCTCATCCGTGCCTGTCGGTTCGGGGAGGAGCAGCGCAATCGTTTCCGCGAGGTCCCCTACCACGCTGTAGGATTCCTCGAATAACCATTCGGGATTTTCAGCGCGCTCCGCCGCGATACGACGCAGTAACGTCGTTTTGACAAATCGTTTGAAACGCCGGCCGGAAAGAAAGAAGACCGCCCAGGCGCCGTCGCCGGGGGAACATTGCGCGAAATACTCGCGCAGCGCTGCGATTTTCTTCGAGGTCTTTGTCGTTTCATCGAGCGCGCGGTAGAGATTTGCAAAGGTCCTCACGATTCGTCTCCCGATGCATCCGTGAGTTCTGCCGCGTCGACGTCGGCGTCGTCGCGCTCGCCGATGTAGTTCGTCTCAAGCGGCGCGCTCTCCCAGCCTTGCTCGTTCAGCCAGCGCGACATGACGAGTGTCGAGCCGTGGGTGACGAGAACACGCTGGGCACCGGTCGCGTGGATGGCATGTTGCAAACCCGGCCAATCCGCATGATCGGACAACACAAATCCGCGATCGACAGAACGCCGCCGACGCGCGCCGCGAACCCGCATCCAGCCTGACGCGAAAGCCGTGGATGCCTTGGCAAATCGACGTATCCACGGGGAACCGAGCGCGGAAGGTGGGGCAACAATGAGTGCGCCGCGCCAGTCGTGCTGCGTTCCCGCCTGACCGGCATACCGGGTATCGGGAAGTGCAATGTGCGATTCGCGATATGCACGATTCATTCGCTCGACCGCACCATGGCAGTAGATCGGCCCGATGGACGGGTCCACCCCCCCGATGACGCGCTGCGCTTTGCCAAGCGAATATGCCAGGATGACCGAAGCGCGTCCCTGCGCGGAATTTGCAGCCCACCATTGATTGATCTCGTCAAATACTTCACGCTGCGACGGCCAGCGGTAGATCGGAAGACCGAACGTCGATTCAGTGATGAACTCATCGCAGCGAACGGGCTCAAACGGCTTGCACGTCGCATCGGGTTCGGTTTTGTAATCGCCGGAGATCACACACACGTACCCATCGTGTTCGAGGCGCACTTGCGCGGACCCTAGAATGTGGCCCGCAGGGTGGAGCGAAACGACGACATTGCGATGTCGAATTTTCCTGCCGTATGCGAGGGTGTCGATTTTCGCCGCGATGTCCATGCGCGCACGGAGAACGTGTTGCCCGTCTTCGCTCGTGAGATAGCCGCCACAACCTCGGGTCGCATGATCGGCGTGGGCATGTGTTACGACGGCGGCAGCAACGGGGCGCCACGGGTCAATAAAAAAGTCACCCAGCGGACAAAACAAGCCGTCCGCGGTGACTTGAACCAACGATTCGCGAACTTTCATGAATGGATCATATTCGGCACATGCGCTCGAAGCCGCGTCGGGCGTATTCAGGTGGTCTGGCCAGCGTGGCGACCTTCAGCAAACTCCTCGACAGCTTTCTCGCAAAATGCATCGAGATCGTCCGGGCTTCGGCTTGTGACCAGACCTTCGTCACACACGACTTCCTCGTCGATCCAGTTTCCGCCGGCATTGCGAATGTCCGTTTTGATATTTGGATAAGAAGTGAGCGTGCGGCCCGTGACGACGTCCGCTTCCACAAGAAGCCACGGTCCATGACAGATGGCCGCGACCGGCTTGGATTGCTTGAAAAAGTCGCGAACGAAGTTGACCGCGTCCCGGTTGGCACGCAGCGCATCCGGATTGTACAAACCGCCGGGAATGATCAACCCGTCAAAATCCTCCGCTTTGGCCGCACCGAGGGTCTTGTCGACCTGAACCGTCTCCCCTTTTTCCATGTGGTTGACTCCCAGGATCGTTCCGGGCTGGAGCGAAACCACGAACGCTTTCCCGCCGGCATCCTGAATCGCATTCCGCGGCTGCGTCAGTTCAACCTGCTCAAAACCGTCGGTCGCGAGGATTGCAATTCGCTTGTTCTGTA
>JBFWWY010000007.1:0-16153 GCA_050245935.1 Phycisphaerae bacterium
AATATCTTCGCCGAGCGTTGCTTCGATGATGTCGTTCCCCGCCGTCCCCGTGAACTTTTCGTTCTGATCGATCACTTTCAGATGCAACTGCTGCGTGGTGGATTCGCCCCCAGCATCCGTCGCGGTAATCGTCAACTGCAGCGTCGACTCGCCTTCGTAATTGAGGTGGACGCCGTCTTTCAATTTGAGCTGGCCATCCACGATTTCGAAGCGCTCATCGGAAACCGTCAACGTGTGCGAATCCATCGCGTCCGCATCGACAACATTCACGGAGCCGACAACCGCGCCGGGGGTGTTCTCGGCGACCGAGGCAACGCGCGGCGCGCTGGAGGTATTGAATTCGAGTTGACCGCCCCAGGCCATTCCTTCGCGTCCGGCAATATCGTCCGCCGCGCTGTTGAGGTTGCCCCGGTTATAATTCACCCCCGCACCTTCCGCTTCGAAGCGCTGACCGTTTACTTCGATCGCGTCCACGTACAGGTTGCGATCCGTTTCGCTCTTGCCTTCGTAGGCGTCGTTCACGAAGCGGACGGATACATTCTTCGGCGGCGTGTTCCCATTCAGATTCAGTTCCACCTCTTGCCAGCGCGATTCCGGATCCTGCGCACTGAAACGCTCGACACTCGACCAGTTCACAACGCCTTCGCCGATTTTCTGGCCGTCCGCGTAAATCTCGTAGCGCGGCGGCGCGGCTTGCTGACCGGGGTTGTTGCCCCATTCGCCGCCGAGACGCACCTTCAACGTGGAATGGGTCTGCACTGCCGCGTCGAACGTCACGCCATCCGGGGCGTCATTTGCGTCCAGCACGTTAATGCTGAAGGTCTCGTTGTAGGTGGCACCGTGGGAATCCGTTACTTCGAGCGTGATCTGATGTGCATCTGCGCTCTCGAAGTCGAGTTGCGCCCCCGCGGCAACCTGGATGACGCCTTGCTCGTTGACCGTAAATCGGCCGCCGGCATCGTCCGTCAATCGGAAGGAAAATGAATCGGAGGCGTTCGCGTCCGTCACCGAAGCCTGCGCAACGACGGTTCCCGGCTGGGCATTCTCGGATACTGCCGAATGGTTTAATTGAATGTCGGTGGGGGCATCGTTGAACAGCGCGTCGACGGTCATTGTCTGGTCAGCGAATTCCAGATTTTCAATGTTGTACACAGTATCCACGCCGGAGCCATCGACGCGCAAATCTCGAACGGAAATGCTGCCGTTGCTGTTTTGCGTGATCTGGTAATCCTCGAAGTTGCCCTCCAGCACAATCGTGTCATTTCCGACTCCGCCGTCGATGCGGTCGTTGCCGGCCCCACCGCGGATGATGTCATCGCCGTCATGTCCGTAGAGCGTGTCGTTGCCGTCGCCGCCGGTGATCGTGTCGTTGCCGCTTCCGCCGCGCACCCAGACGTTGTCCGTCATTCCTTCGGCGCTGATGGATTTGTCACCGGAGGTGTTGTGCAGATCGACATTCTCAATGCTCGAAGCGGCCATGTCGACCGTCGCAGGTCCATTCGAGTTGCTGTCGGCGCGCAGGTAGTCATAGCCGGTGCCGCCGTCGAACGTGTCCTGATCGTCAGCGTAGATCACGTCGTTGCCGGCGCCGCCGCGCAGGGTGTCCGCGCCCGTGCCACCGTAAATGCGGTCGTTGCCGTCACCACCTTCGACAAGATCGTCACCGTGATGTCCATACAGCGTGTCGTTGCCGGCGCCGCCTACAATGGTGTCGTTCCCGCTGCCGCCGCGCGCCCAGACGTCACTCGTACTGTCGGCGGCATTGATGCTTTTGTCTCCCATCGGGTTGTGCAAGTCGACATTCTCAATGCTGGTCGCGGCCATGTCGACGCTTGAAGGTCCGTCCGAGCCGCTGTCCGCGCGCAGGTAGTCGTACCCCGTGCCGCCATCGAACGTGTCGTCACCGTCGGCATAGATCACGTCGTTCCCGCCACCGCCGCGCAGGGTGTCTGCGCCCGCGCCGCCGTAAAGCCGATCGTTGCCACCTTTCACGAGCGACACATTGTCAAGCGAGGCGCCGACATTGTCCGCATTCCCCGTGCCTTTGAAGGTAAGCGTGTTGCTGCCGTCGCCGGATCCGCCGACAACTTCGAATGCGTGGCTTTCCATTGCCGTGCCTTTCGCCTGCAGCGTGGCGACGAGCTCACCGTTCCAGTAGACCTCCACGCCGCCACTGCTGTTGCCGGTGCGATTCTCGAGATCAAAGCTAAGCTCGTATTTGGCACCTGTCTCGACACCTGCAACCTGTTGCGACACCGTGATGTTGCCGGGGCTTTCGTCGAGATCGAGCCAGTGATCGCCGTCGCTGGCATGCACGCCGCCGTGACCGGAGTCGACGATTTCCAGATTGTTGCCGGCCGCAAGCGTCCAGCCGCTCGTCTGCGTGGCGTTATGGCCCCAACCGGTTTGTACCGTACCGGAGAGGTCTTCGAATGAGCCGTTCACGATGAGATTGGGTCCGCGATCCCCTTCGAGGAGATCATCGCCGTCATGGCCATAGAGCGTGTCGTTGCCGCTGCCGCCGACGATGTTGTCGTCGCCGGAACCGCCGCGCGCCCACACGTCGCTGGTGGCTCCTGAGGCATCGATATCTTTGCTGCCGGAGGTGTTGTGCAGATCGACATTTTCAATGCTGCTTGCCGCCATGTCGACGTACGCTGGTCCATCGGACCCGCTGTCTGCACGGAGATAGTCGTATCCGGCACCGCCATCGACCGTGTCCAGATCATCCGCGTACAGGACGTCGTTTCCGCCGCCGCCGATCAGGGTGTCTGCACCCGCGCCGCCGTACAGTCGATCATTCGATCCTGCGTCGCTGCTGTTGCGAATGAAGAATTCACCCTGCATGCGCACTTCGCCGGCATTCGTCTGGCCGCCATGTCGGTTGGCGGTAAAAGTCAGATCGCCGCCCGCATAACCGGATTCGATCCCGTCGATCGAATCACTGGTTCCCCGGAGGTCGGTGACGGTATCGCTGTCGAAATTGACGGCTGCAACCAGAAGATCTGAGTCATCCGGCGTGAATTCGTGCAGTGCCTTGGATGGGTCTGCGCCCGTGTTGTGGGCGGAATTGTCATCGAAATACCATTTGTCGCCAATTTTCACGACCGTGATGAAATGGTCGGCATTCTCGGCGTGCAGTGAATGTTCGCTGCCGAAGCGCTCATGAACATTTTCTGCGGAGTACATGATGTAACCGTTGCCGGTGAGCTGATCGGATGCGGTGACGCTCGCGCCGAGATCGCCGACGTGCACAATCTCTCCGGCGTCGCCGACGATCAGGTCATCGCCGTCATGGCCATACAACGTGTCGTCACCCGTGCCGCCGGCGATTGCGTCATCTCCGGAGCCGCCGCGCACCCAGACGTCCTGTTCGCTGCTCGATGCGTCGAGCGTGTGATTTGCGGAAGTATTGTGCAGATCGACGTTTTCCACATTCGTGTCGGCGAGATCGATGTGCAGTGAATCGTCGAATCCGCTGTCGGCGCGGAGATAGTCGTAGCCGTCGCCGCCGTCGATCAAATCCTGGTTGTCTACGTACAGCACGTCATTGCCGGCCCCGCCGCTGAGCTGATCGGCACCCTCGCCACCATAGATCCGGTCATTTCCTTCGTTGCCGGATATGACGTCGTCGCCATCGTGGCCGTACAGCGTGTCGTTACCTTGACCGCCGGTAACGGTATCGTCACCGGTGCCGCCACGTGCCCAAACGTCGCTGTCGCTGTTCGAAGCATCGATGTTGTGGTCGGCAGTGGTGTTATGCAGGTCGACATTTTCGACATTGCTCGCTGCCATGTCGATGTCGGACGGCCCCTGGGAACCGCTGTCCGCGCGTACGTAGTCGTAGCCGTCGCCGCCGTCGAGCGTGTCCTGCTCGTCGGCGTACAGCACGTCATTGCCCGCGCCCCCGTTCAGCGCATCCGCGCCGGCACCGCCGTACAAGCGATCGCCGCCGTCGCCGCCATTCAGAATGTCGTCGCCAGAATCTCCGAAAAGTGAATCGTCTCCGTCGAAGCCTGAAAAGATGTCGTTGCCGCCACCGCCGTGTCCGACATCGTTCGCGTCCGTTCCCAGGAAGGCATCCGCGTCGTTGGTCGGGCCGTCCTGCAGTTCGCCTGTGTCCGCATCTACCCATGTTGCGCTGAGCAGTATGCGTGGCTCAAGCTGCTCGACCTTGAATGTCGGCTTGGCTTTTTCGTCCGGAGTCTTATTCGCGCGACGGCTGTCTGCCTTATTGATCTGCTTGCCATTCGTCGACTTGCGCTGTTTCATCGCGTCCCGCCTGCTTTTTCAGTGGTTGTGGCTGTAGTTGTCCTTCATGGAAGAATGGGAATTGCAGCGGCAAGGATGCAACGTGATTTGGCGAACAACGATCGGCGGAGTTACGAAATTAACGGTCATGAGGCAAGCTGGGCGCAGTTTTCGCGCCAGTGCACGATAAAAAATCCACCTGCGTGTTGAGGCTTCATCGGCGCCATCACTGGGAATATGAAAAAACCTCGGCAATTTCTGCCGAGGTCTTGTGATTTTGTCCGAGCTAGCGACGTGGGACCTGAATCAACCGCCGGTCAGGAGATTGACGAAGGGACCGATATCCGAAACGCTGATGTTCATATCGCCGTTCACATCGGCATTGTTGATATCACACGCCGGGAACTGCGCGGCGTAGCCGGCAGGGTCGGTCAAAGCAAGAACGAAGCCGCCGATGTCACTCACGGAGACCGTTCCATCGCAATTCATGTCGCCAAGAAGCTGGGCCGTACCGACGGTGAAACTGAACGAGCCGGCGCTGCTGTCGACCGTCGCCTGACTGACCGGGGAAAATGCGGGAGGCGCGTTCAACTGATCGAGTACGTTTGCAATCGGCATGGAAAGGCTGAAGGTGTAGGTTCCTTCCGCAGCCGGTGCGGGGAAGGAACTGGTTACGAGAACAACGTTGCCGCTCTGTCCCACACCGCCGACGACGTTGGCATTTTCGGCGACGCCGGTACCCGGTCCGGTCGCTTGACCGAAGGTATTCTGGCCGCCACCGATTTGCACGAGATTTCTCGCGCCCGCGGTGCCCCGCTGTACGCCGATATAGCCGGTGTTCGAGCCGCCTTCGCCGGGATTGCTGATCCCCAAGGGCCGACTGAAGTTTTCCATTCCCGCAGGCACGCCGACCCCGGCAGGAATATCGACCAACTGCGGGTTCCCGGCGTCTTGAACAAGGTCAGTTACCAACAGGGCAAGACCCGCGTTGTCGCCGGCCGAGACCGCGAACTGAATGGTCCAGTCAATGGTCGTACCGGGGCTAACGGTCTGACCGGCTTGCGTCGAAACGAGCTCGACTGTGACGTCTGCGGCGTGCGCCGATACGGCAGCCATGCTCATGATTGCGGCGTGAACGAAACCCTTGCGCATCCGCGTCTCTCCTCGGTTTGCGGGGAACAACTTAGTTGACGAGTGATGAGTATAGCTTGGGGAGACGGCGAATCGAAACGAAATTGCGTGATTCGCGAGATTTGTTCCGTCCAATAATGTTCTCGTCGAACGAGAAAAGTGCGACGCCCTCTCCCCTGAAGACGTCGCACTTTCGGGACGAGACAAAAACGTAGTTCGATTGCGGGGTTATTTGTTGCCGTCTTGTTCGATGATCCGTACCTGAACGCCTTCCGGCAAATGATCCACGTCGACGAGTTCGCCATTTACTCTGACCTGGCCGTTTTCAATGACAACCGTCTTCAGGCGACCGGGATTGCCCGACCCGCCGGCTTGCGTCTCGCTCGACCCGACACCACTTGTTCCGTGGAACTCGTGAATCCGACGGAGGATGTCGTGTGCCACGTGCGGAACCTGACCGACAGTCCCCATCAGCTTGTTGTGCAGTTCGCTCATTCGCACGTCCAGAAATTCCTGCTTCTCGTCATCCGTCAGGACACCGTCGCCATCCGCGTCCGCATCCGGATTCAATTCGAGAAACAGAGCGCGCGGCGCATTTTCGACTTCGACAAGACAAGCCGCGATCTCGGCGCTCGTCGGGGAGAACGCAACATTTTCGTCCAGCCAGCCAGTCACGCTGACCCGCGTTTGAAGCAGTTCGGGCTTCAGGCAACCACCGGCGATTCCCTCGAACATCTGTAATTCCGTCGGCGCGGCTCCATTCGCGCGCATCCGAATGATGGCCGGTTGCGGAATTGCATCGTCGCCGATCCCTTCCATTTCAACTTTGAGCTTGATTTCGCCTTCCGCGGCGTCGTTTTGCGGGACTACTTTGACGAGCATGCCTGATTGCCCGCCGTCCAACCCGTCGTTTCTGCGAATGATCACGTTCTGCACGTCGGCATTGGGGAGCAGCTCAATTTTCGCTTCCGCGCCATTGCCGTCTGCACTCGACCAGGTCATGACGCGCGGGGCCGCACCGTCACCGGTAACGGCAAAAGCTGCACTTTCGTCCATCGCATCCGTGGACATATTCCAGACAAACGTGCTTTCGGCTTCGACCGCGTCACCGGCCCGCGCCACAACCACCATCGGCTTCGGCAGACCGTCGGCGGCCGGCGACTCCGGCAAAAAGACAGCATGCGCCTGCGGACCGGTAAAGTTCGTTCCGGTCACCCAGCGTGCAGCTTCGGCGCTGCTCAGGACGGCGTCTCCGTCTCGATCAACTTCCGGAAATTCGGTGAGAACACGTGCCGGATCGCGCAGCGCCAAGGCTGTGTAAAACGCATCATATTCGACGCGGCTGAGGGTACCGTCTTCGTCGAGATCCGCAGCAGGATTCTGCTCCATGAGCGACTGCAGCCGGGCAGCGCTGGGCGCTGTTTTCGCCAACGCAATCATGTGATGCAGCGGCTCGCTGAGCGTGCGCGAATCGGACGTCCAGGCACCGTCTTCTCCGCTGTTGGCGCGGAACGCGAAGGTGTTGCCCTCTTTTGTCGTAAACACCTGCACCCGACCATTCGCGTGCATCACGTTGCCGTTGGCACTTTCGACCACGACAACCTCCGAATTCTCTGACGCGTCCGGCTTGGCGTCCTTGATCACCGCACCACTGAGCGCAAACACGCCCCAGCCGCCGACGATCGCGCCGCCTGCGAGCGTACCGATGTATCCCGCGCGACGGCGGATAACAGTAGACAGAATCATGTCGATTCTCCTTTCGACCCATTTGGGATGAGATGCCATGGCCGCCGGCGCATAACCGGTTCCGGCCTTTCCCCCACCGACGGCACTGAGCAGACACCGCGCGTACTCAATTGGCGACAAGCTGCCGTGACGAAGGGCCCATTCGTCACACGCGTGCTCGCGCGCCAAGTCAATTCGGCGGTTTACCCAAGCGACCACCGGCCAGAAAAACAGCAATGTGCCTACGGCCCATTGCAAATAGCGAACGAAGAAATCCGCGCGGCGCAAGTGCGCCAGTTCGTGCACGATCACGGCTTCCAGCGCACGTTTGTCGCGGAGCGTGGCCTGCGAGAGTACGAGAATGCTCTGCCAGCCGCCCACGATGAGCGAGGAATTGCCGTGACTCGATCGGATTTCAGCGGGCGGGCGAACGCCGATGCGCTGTGCCCATGCGAGGACTGACTGGCGCACATCGGCGCTGACAGTCGGCAACTGCAGGCACTTTTTGCGAAAGGCGAAAAACCGGTTGAGCCTGTAGAGGGCGATCGCGAAAACGCTGAGCACATACGTGATGCCCAAACATGCAATCCACGAACTTGCCGCCGGATCGGGCGTGGCAACGGGCTCAGGACGGTCTGTTCCGACAGTGACGGGAAACCACTCCCATTCGTTGGCCGTGATCATGTCAGTTGGATTTTGTGGCGCGCGCTGATCCGCCGAGCTTTCGGCACGCAGCAAACCAGCGAAGCGCTCGAAGAAGGTACTCGCGGAATAAGCGAATCCAGGACCGTCGGGGATTGCGAACTTGAGCAGGACGACGATCCAGAACAGACAGACCCATGTCGAGGGAAGAATCCGACGCGTCAGCCGCGTGAAACACCATGCCAATCCGGCAAGGACGGTTCCCCAGAGCAACGACCAGCCGAGCCAACGCAATACGGCGGACGAAAGCGGATCGAGTACCTGCGCAACGGCATCCATCATTTTCCATCCTCCGTCTGCTCGTCGGCACTTCCGGGAAGACTTGGATCGAGCGCGTCGATTTTCGCTTCCAGACGTCGGATCTCCTCCGGCGACAACTGCACCTCATCGATCAGACGCAGCACGAGCTCGCCTCCCTGCCCGTCGAAAACACTCTGCAGGAACTGCCGGAGACGGTGGCCGAGGACCTCCTCCCGGCGGACTTTGGGCGAATACACAAACGGTTGCCGCGCGCGATCGACCGCGAGAACGTCCTTGGCCGCAAGCTGGTTCAGCAAGGTCATTACGGTTGTGTACGCAGATGATTTGCCACCCTCCGCATCGAGGAGTTCTTTGACATCACGCACAGTCGCGTTCTCCAGCTTCCAGAGCGCCTTGAGAACGCGAAGCTCGGCGGCAGTGATTTCCGGCTGACGTTTCCGCATTACTAGTTCTCCCACAACACTTTTATATCCATCGGAATATTACTATGAACATAGTAGCACTGCAAGGATTTTTTCCAGCAATTTCAAAAAACGACAATTATGGGAGCAAATATCGCGTAAGCCGCTGAATCAGTTCAGAACGCGGAATGACATTGGCCCAGACAGTGAGAACGCCACAAACGGATATTGCGGCGACGCTCAAAAAGATCAAACTCGTAGAGGAAAAGCGGGTGCCCAAGCCCCTTCGAATGGAAATGACGGCAAAAATTGGCCACCAGATGAGCATGACGACAAGAAGTGCCGCGGTGACGCCGACCGAGAACCAGATGTCCACCGGGTGCCATTGCCAGGAAACTCCGCCTCCGACGTAGTAGTTAATCGCCTTGTTCAAGTCGAACGCGATGAGTGCGGAGGGTGCGCGTAATTCGCCGTGGGTGTACCAGGTGACGATCCAGTTGGTCGCGCACGCGATGAGCGTGCCGAGCAGAAGTACGAGACCACTCCAGACAAATCCGGTGATGGAATATACATACGTGCGGTACGGGCGCTCCGGCCGGCGGCCGCGACGCGTTTCCACACGGGAAAAAGTACGAATGAACAACGATAGAACGATGGACGGAATAGTGGCCAAAGCGGCTAGCGAAAGCCAGTCGTCCGGCGAAATGTAGGTCCATCCAAGGCTTGTCGCTGCCAGGGGTGCCAGGATTCCGAGCACGCCGAGCAAAGCGCTGATGTACGCAAAAATGCGAAGTCTTGCCCGATTGGGTGGAAACTGTACGCGTTGGAGATTCCAGAATCGCCAGGGATTCAGGGTTTCGATCAAGGTGTGCAGATAAGGACGCGCCAGCCGCGTCGAATACTCGAATTCAAGTTGTTGATGCGGATCGGCGTCGCCGAGCAGGGACGCCCAATCCAGGGTCAGAAAGCAGTGACGGCAGATGTTTCCTGATTCATCGCCGAGCGGGCGCGCGCAACGCGGACAGATGACGCCAAGCAGTTGCTGCCACCGAAAAACGAACCCACATTCGGGACAAAGCGGCTCGCGTAAGGACCGGAGGTTGTACTTACACTGCGGGCATCGCAAGTCGCGGCCGAAGGTCCACCCTGGCGGCAGGCCGGTGGGTAACGAACTCTTTGGCACTTCATGCACGAAATTGGCCATCCGTTCGTGGCGGCAATGACTGGAACTTTCGCGACGCGCCGACAATCGATTTTTCTTTTGCGAACGCCGGAGAATGTCTTATGATAACTTCCGAGGCGTTGAACCGCGCGTTCACACGCCGCGAATCTTTTCTTCACGGTGTCCGAAAATAACGCGATCCGCAGTTGTGCATAAGGGGGCGTCCTGAATGGCCGCTGGATTTGACCGTCATTCCGACTCCACAAGCAAACTTGCAAAACCCAGCGCCCCCTGTTTTGCCTGCATCGGCGGCACAGCGGCGTATGACCTGTTGCAGGAAGGCGCGTTTGTCGCGGAACGACTCGGAAAGCAACACACGCCTTTTGGCGAGTCGCAACCGATCTTTTTGTGCAAATCGCGTTTCGGCGACTTTTTCTTTTTGTCCCGCCACGGCGAAACGGGGTACGACCTGGCCCCGAGCTTTGTGAATTACCGGGCAAACATCTATGCCTTGAAAGAGCTGGGCGTGCGGGCAATCGTTTCCTGGAGCGAAACGCGGGCCATCAATCACAATTTGCGGATCGGCGATTACGCAATCGTGGATGACCTGATCGACGAGACTTCGCGGCGCCAGCAGACTTTTTTCGAGCAACAAGGATTGGGGCGCGTCCGGCAGTGGCCGCTCTTCTGTCCGAGTCTGCGCAATGCGCTCGCGACGACGCTGAACGAAGAACAATGCAATTACTCAGCCCGCGCGTTGTACGTCTGCGTCGAGGGGCCCCGGCAGGAAACCGCCGCAGAATCGCGAAAGTACGAAATGTTTGGCGGCGAGCTGATCGGCCAGACGCTGGCACCCGAGGTATTTCTCGCGAAAGAACTGCAAATGTGCTACGCAAGCATTTGCTACGTCGCAAGTTATGCCGAAAACGGCAGCAATTATCGACCATTCGAGGCTGGTCGCGTCCTGACGGTTGATACGGAACGGGAGCGCGCGGCGCAAGCTGTGGAGCGCCTTCCCCGCCTGCTCGATCGACTGTGCGACGTACTGCAGCGCACCGCGGGGATCTGCGAGTGCGAACGTTCCATGCAGGGATACATCACAAGCGGACAGATCGGCTCGGATTGGCGTACATGGTTTGACGGGGATGCATCGTCGTTGCGTCACCACAACGATCCCGAGAGCTCGTACATTTGAACCAAATCCTGACGGCACGCTGGGTGCTGCCGATTACGTCCGCGCCCATTCCCCACGGGTATGTGTGCATTTCGAAGGGTGTCATTCGCGAAGTCGGCGCGAAAGCCAATCTTGCAGCCGGCGCGCGCGTGGTGGATCTCGGCGATGTCGTGCTCATGCCGGGGCTCATCAACACGCACACGCATCTCGAACTGGCGTGCTATGCGGGTGCCATCGCACCACAACCACTTTGGACATGGTTGGGTCAGTTGATCCAATTGCGTAACGCACCGGGTCGCGAAGCACGCGAACAAAATGCCGTAATCGAGGGTGCGTGGCAATCGCTCCGCGCCGGCGTGACAACTGTCGCGGACATTTCCCGGACCGGCGACGCATGCCGCGCATTGGCGCAGGTGCCGATTCGAAAAGTGTGCTTCGTCGAACTCCTATCGCTTGCACTACAGCCGCCGCGCGATGTGACCGAACTGCGACGTGCCATCGAGGAGGCGCAAAACGCCTGCCACGATCCCCTGCTCTGCGTGGGGGTTTCCCCGCATGCGCCCTACACGGTCTATCGCGATGATTTTCATGCCGCGTGCAAGCTGGCAGACGCGCATGGCGGGATTCCCTGGACCGCGCATTTCGCTGAAACCCGTGAAGAAGTACGCTGGCTTTGCGGCGACGCAGCAGCAATCCCCGAGCCGCTCGGAGGATTGATGCGGGCAAAGGAACTGCATTCGCCGCGACTTGTGCGGGCGGTGGATTATCTTCGCTGGCCCGGATCCAATCCGCGCCGTGGCATTTTCGCTCACTGTAATTACGTTTCGACCGATGAGTTGATCGACTTGGCCGGCTCAACCGTCGTTTACTGTCCTCGGGCGCATTCC
This sequence comes from Phycisphaerae bacterium, assembly GCA_050245935.1. Classification (GTDB taxonomy): domain Bacteria; phylum Planctomycetota; class Phycisphaerae; order UBA1845; family Fen-1342; genus JALHOX01. The sequence goes on from JBFWWY010000007.1 coordinate 11,695, forward strand.
TTTTTCGGACACGATCCACATCCGTTCCGTGCCATGATGGACGCGGGGATCAACGTCACGCTGGGGACGGACAGTCTCGCGAGCAATCAGTCCCTTTCGTTGCTGGACGAAGCGCGTTACGTGAAGCGTCTCCCCGAACCTCCCTGCGACAAGAAATTGTTGGAGATGATTTCCGTGGACGCAGCCCGCGCACTGGGGAGAACGGACCTCGGATCGCTGGAGATCGGCAAGATTGCCGATCTGGTTGCGTTCCCCATTGCGAGTCTTGCTCAAGGTCCCTATGCGTCCGTGCTCTCGGCCGAGCGCGCGGACCGCGTCTGGATTTCGGGGGAAGAGATCGCAATGGAATGAGATTCGCATGTCGTTTCTGCCGCGAAACAAAGACGACCGGCGCTTGCATCGCGCCGGTCGTTTTTCCTGACATGTTTCTCGGCAAACTTGCGACCCAGACTAGTCGTCGCCATGCGGCTGACAGAAGTCGCGCCACCTTGCCAAGCGAGTTTCCCGCAATTCGCGGGGGTCTCGAACTGGTTTAGTAGAACCGCGTGCTTTCCGTTTCCTCCACCGGACTCGTGGTCTGGTCCGTCGTCATGGAGACGGCAAAGCGGGTATCGCCGGCCTGCTGACCGCGAACGATGACGCGGAAATTCGCCTTCGCCTTCGGTGCCAGCGCTTCCAGCGGCGCGAAGGTAACCGTACGACCGGCGTTGGAAGCGGTCAGTCCGAAGTCTGCCGAAGCGCTGACGAACTCAGCTTCCGGCTGGATTTCGCAGGTAATCCGAATGCCGGTTGCGTCCGCCGAACCCTGGTTCGTCACGGTGATGATGTAGGTCTCCGTCGTTCCAATTTCGTCGGGATCTTCGACGTCAATCACTTCGAGAAGCACGGCGGGGATACCCCGTACGACAATCGGCAACTCGGTGGCCGCGTCGCAGCAATAGCCGCGCGCCGAAGCGCGGTTAACCATATCGCCGATTCGTTCCGCGACGCACTCGACTCCGAATGTCCGCGACGCGCCCGGCTCAATATTTCCGGCAGACCACTGAACCTGTCCGCCGCCAAACCGCCCGCCGTCACTGGCGGCGATAAAGCGCAGTCCACCGGGGATCGTGTCGGTCACAATCACTTCGCGCGCGACCGCATCACCCGTATTGCGGACGGTGATCTCAAACTGTGCCGGACGACCCAGATACCGCTCGTTCGGACCCGATTTCACGATCTCAAGACGAGGCTGTACCACCCGCGTCTCGGCGCAGGCGTTTGCGGTGAGGCCGCCGCTCGCTTCGGCGGTGGCGCAATTGCGGAAGCTGCCAAGCGCTGTGGCGCGCGCGGCGAAACGAAACTCACGCGAGGCACCCGGTGCAAGACTGCCAACGTTGTAGGTGACTTCGCGCTGTCCGTTGTCGGCAGTCAGTCCGTCCGGCAGAACGTCGCGAATGACGACGTTGTCGGCGGTGCCGCTCCCGGGGTTGGTCACAACGATTGAAACCGGAATCGGATCGCATGCCATGACTTCCGGGGGCATTGTCTTGGTGAGGGTGATTTGCGGCTCAACAATAATCAGCCGCGCGCACGTGGGTTTTCGAATCGCCAGCGAAGCACAGGCGGTGACTTCACCCGTGCGATCGGCGCGTGCACGTACGCTGACGCTGCGGCTTCCATTGGGTTCAATGCTGGCAAATGTCCACACATTGGCGGTCGTGCCTCGTTCGGCAGGCTCGGGGTTGGTGCCGAGCATCGTGAACCCTTCGGCGTTGTCTTCGGTGAGCACGACGTTGGCAATCGGCGCATTGGTGATATTCCGCACGGTCAACGTGTATTCAAATTCGGTGCCCACGCGAATATCAAGCGGGGCCATACGCTCCAGCATCAGCACGCTGGTCCGCTCGTCACCGGTCGGAAAGGGATCGCGCACGCGCCCCATCCGCACCGAACCAACGTCCTGCGCGATCGTCGCAAACGCCATCATTCCGATCACAAGCGTCGCCGCACGCCTGCCGTGGCGTCCCGGCAGCTCGGAATAAGTCCTCATCGCTGAATCTCCTTGTATGAAAAGCTGGAGCCGACATTCGAAAAGAAAAAACCTGCGGCCACAGTGTAAGGACACCGAGCCGCAGGTTGAAGTCAGTTGTCGAAAACGATTTTCAAATCATCCGACACGCGCGACGATCGCGCGTGTCGCTGATTGAACTTCGTCGATTAATAGAACCGCGTGCTTTCCGTTTCCTCGATCGGAGTCGGATCCGTTTCGTTGGTGTACATGAGCACCTTGAAGCGGGTGTCACCGGCCTGCTGACCACGGACAATGACCGTGAACGTCGACTGTTGACGCGGTGCCAGCGAAGGCAGTGCGGTGAACGTCACCGTACGACCGTCAGCCGTTGCACCACCACCAAAGTCGGCGGATGCACTGACGAACTCGGCTTCCGGCTGGACGGTTGCAACGATACGGATGTTCGTCGCAGGTGCCGAACCCTGGTTCGTGACCGTAATCCGGTACGTTTCGGTCGTGCCGATTTCGTCGGGGTCTTCGATGTCAACGACTTCGAGGAGAACCGCCGGGATACCTTCGACACGCGTCTCGAGCGTACCGCAGGCTTCGCCGCAACGTGTGCGTGCACAAGCCTTGTTCATCAGCATGCCAGCGGAGTTTGCCTTGACGGTCAGGTTGACCGACATGCTCTGACCCGCACTGATCGTGCCGAGGTTCCAGTTGACTGCGCCGCCGCTCATCGTGCCGCCGTTGCTTGCGGAGACGAACTGCGTGCCGCCCGGAACGGTATCGGTCAGCGTCACGTTGGTTGCATCAGCGTTGCCGCTGTTGCTGACGGTGATCGTGTAGGTCAGGTCGCGACCGATGTAGACCGTATCGCGGTCGCCGGTCTTGGTGACACTGAGCTCAGCGTTGCTGACGTTTGTCGTGCACGAGGTTTCCGCACTCAGACCGCCGTCCGCTGTCGCGACTGCACGGTTGGTGAAGGAACCGGTACGCGATGCATTGGCCGTGTAACGTGCCTGCTTCGCTTCACCCGGAGCGAGGTTGCCGGCATTGAACTCGCGGGTCTGACGACCGTCGGTGGCGGTAATGCCATCCGGCAGCGTGTCGACGACGCGAACATTGTTCGCCGGGCCGTCGCCGGTGTTGCGGACGATGACCGTGTACTCAATCGGCTCACAGAGCAATGCGTTCGGCGTGCAGGTCTTCTCGATGACGAGTGCCGGAGCCGTGATCGTCGTCGAGCAGCAATCCTGGGCGGAGAGGCCCTGGCCTGCGCTGACCGATGCACAGTTCTCAAAGGTGCCCTGACGGGTGCCCTGAACCTGTACGCGGATCGAGCTGCTGCCGCCGCCCGGAATCGTGCCGAGGTTCCAGCTCATGCTGCCACCGCCACTGCTCGGCGGATTGCTGCTGACATACTGGATGCCGTTCGGGAGATTGTCGGTCACGGTGACGTTGGTTGCGTCAACCTGCGACGGGTTGCTGACGTTGATCACATATTCGAACGTTTCGCCAACAATTGCGCTGCTTACGCAATCCTTGGTGATTGCGATCTTCGGACCGATCCAGGTCTTGCTGGTGTATTCGGTCGCGAGGTGAACGCCGGGCTTGCAGCAGGCTTCGTTCGGCATGCGAACAATGTCGATCTGGACGTTGTTCGTGCCTTCAGCCGGTGAATCCTGCTGGAGCGTGACGCTGGCATTGCCTGAGCCATCGGTGTAGACCGTTGCGGAAGTGCCGCTGCTTTCAGCGAAGCGACCCGCAGGACCGTCGACAATGCGATAGGTGACTTCGTAACCTTCCAAGCCGTCGCCATTGGAGTACTTGGAAACATTGGTCGTGAAGGTGTGGGTGGTGCCCGTCGGGTTGGTTGCCGGCGGCGGAACATCCCACTTCACGTCATACCAGTGCTTTTCAGCAAATACTTTGTGCTTGGATTCGTCGTAGATCGCCGGAACGTACGCCGTCAGATACGAGGTACCTTCGACGCGCGAGCTGATCTGAACCCAGCTCTGACCTTCGGTCAGCTGAATGTCGTTGGACGGATCGTTGTCGCCGAGGTCCAGCACATGCTTGAACCAGTTGGTGTGGGAGACAGCGCGATGGTTGTCGACGACATAGCCACGCGAATTGCGCCAGCCGCTTTCGTCGACAGCAATGATTTCGCCGACGCCGCCGGAGGACATAATCCACTCGACGCGACGGTTGGGCAGCGGCTTACCATTCTTGTCCTTCACCGTGACGATGAAGTAGTGCTGCGTATTGACGGGGTTGATGGCGGACACTTCGGTGAACTCTACCGAGTCGGCGAACTTATCCCACTGGGAGTAATAGCCGCCTTCGGGGGGTTCGGGGTGGGATTGGGTCACATCGCCGCCACCGGGCCATGTGATAAACGCATGCGGCATGTGCTCTCGGCAACCGCTCGCTGCTGTCGCCAACCCGATCGCCGCGAGGATA
>JBFWWY010000008.1:0-15913 GCA_050245935.1 Phycisphaerae bacterium
CTGGCTACGCGGTCATAACCGTGTGAGGTTGTCTCTTCCCCGGATTGGCGTCGGAGCCTGTCCGGGGCTTTGACGGTACGTCGAGCGGGCTGACCTCCAAGATTCGCGCTTCATTGGATGGATCACGACTTCACGACGCGCTCCGCTATACTCTGCCCCCTGTCGAGGGAACCGATGTCGCACAAGCCACAACATTTTGAATTGTCGGAGTCCGAACTGCGGGTGCGCGGCGTGCTTCCCGAGACATTTGAAGCTGCATATTCCGGCTCTCCAGCGTGGGAAATCGGCAGGCCGCAGCCGTTTGTGGAAGCGCTCCTGGCGCGGAACGCCTTGCACGGAAGGGTGCTGGATATCGGCTGCGGCACCTGTGAGAACGCGCTTTTGATGGCGCGGCATGGGCTCGACATCGTCGCGATCGACATTGTGGACGCGGCGCTCGCAACCGCGCGTCAGAAAATCGCCGCGGCCGAGCAAAAGAAAAGCATTTCGCTTTGGAAAACCAGCGTGTTTGATCTCAATGAGCGTCTGGGCACGTTCGACTGCGCCCTCGACAGCGGCACATTTCACGTCTTCTCGGATGCGGATCAAATTCGCTATGCGGCAGCGGTGCGAGCGCGACTCTGCGAAGGAGGTTTGTTATACCTCGCGACGTTCAGTGAACGGGAACAGCGGCCCGGCGGGCCGCGGCGGCTCACGGAAGGCGAGATACGCGATGCGTTTGCTTCCGGATGGATCGTCCGGGACATGGAAGAAATCACGTACGCCGCAACGCGCTTCGAAGGCGGCGCGAAGGCGCGGCTGACCACTCTCCAAAGGAATCATGAATGAGTGCACAACGGAAACCGCGGATTCTGGCTTTCGCCGGGAGCGCGCGACAGGAATCGTACAACAAGAAGATGGTGGCCGTGGCGGCGATTGCGGCGCGCGAAGCGGGCGCCGATGTGACGCTGATCGATCTACGCGACTATCCCATGCCAATCTATGACGGAGATTTCGAAACGCACGAAGGCTTGCCTGAGAATGCAAAAAAACTCAAGCGGCTCTTACTCGATCATGACGGATTGCTGATTTCCTGCCCGGAATACAACAGTTCGATTTCGCCGTTGCTGAAGAACACCATCGACTGGGTCAGCCGTCCGGCACCAGACGAAAGTCAACCGCTTGCACCGTATGCAGACAAGGTTGCGGTCCTGATGAGTGCGTCGCCGGGCGCGTTGGGCGGGTTGCGCGGCTTGGTCACGGTCCGGTCGATTCTGGGAAATATCAAAGTAACGGTGCTTCCCGATCAATTCGCGCTCAGCAAAGCGCACGAAGCCTTCGACGAGAATGGCAAACTACGCGACGAAAATCAGGAGAAAATGGTCCGCGGGCTCGGCGAGAAACTGGCCGGCTTTCTTGCCAAGCTCGTGAAGTGATCGAACCCGGGAGGTCACCTGCAGCAAGCGGGCACCGCCTCGACCTGGCGCGCGACGAAACTCGCGCGCACGTTTTTTTTTGAAATCGATAGAGGCAGCTCGACGTCGTGCAAACAGGTCATTTCGGCTTTCGTTTCTTGTTGCCCCGAGTTTGTTTGTCTCTCTGACGCCGCCATTCGCACAAGGCGTTTTTATTGACCAGCGCGCCCAGTTTTCCGCATTGCACCGCAGACATGGTGCGGCAGATCCCGGCCGTTTCGGCGGGTGGAAACTCCGCAAATGGACAGGAGAAGTCGCAATGCTTCGGGATTTGATTTTCTGAATCGGCCATCATTGCTCCCTTTTCCGTGATCGACGCCAACGGGCGCGATCGACATCATAATCGACAAAATTGCCACCTTCTCCGCAGAGCAGACATTCCACTCCGGATATTGTCGATTATCATTCGCGCACACGACAGGATCGAATCATCGCTATGACCGGTGATTGTGTTCGATGAATTCAATCTTTTCCCTCCATGAATTGCACAGCAGGGAGTTTCCGTTGCGCCGCATTCCAATCTTATTCGTCGTCCTCTCCTTAACAGCGTTGACCGGATGTCCCCCGCCGGCCCAGACCAAAAGACCCCCCATGCAATCCGGCCAGCGGCCCCCGCGACAAATGCCTCCGCGTCCCATGCAGACACGAGCCATGATGCCGCCGCCACCGCGCGCGCAACCGCAACAAGCCCTCGCGCCACAGCCGCGCCCCGTCATGAGGCCGACACCTCCGCGCGCCGCAGTACACAGCCAGGTGATCGGGCAATCTGTGCGCGGCCGACCCATTTACATGCATATTTTCGGCACGACGCCGAACCCAGCACTGGTATTCGGCGGAATTCACGGCAATGAGCGGAACAGCTCCGAGATGGCGGATTTGCTCATTGAGCATCTGCAGCGCAACCCGCATCTGACGCAAGGTAAATCCGTCGCGGTCATTCCACATGCGAATCCGGACGGACTGGTGGCGAACACACGCCACAACGTGCGCGGAGTCGATCTGAACCGAAACTTCCCCGCCACCAACTGGAAATCAACCCGCGACCAGCACGGCGAAACGCCGTTGAGCGAATCTGAGTCCCGTGCGCTGTACAACGCGGTGCGCAGCCTGCGTCCCCGTCTGACAATTTCCCTTCATTCGATCAACGGACAGAAGCAGTGCAATAACTACGATGGCCCCGCCGAAGGTCTCGCACGCCTGATGGCCCGATTCAACGGCTATCCGGTCAAGAGCAGCATCGGATATCCCACACCCGGCAGCTTTGGCTCATGGTGCGGAAAAGACCTGAATATCCCGACCATCACGCTGGAAATTCCGAAGTCGATGCCCGGAACCACGGGCTGGAATCAGAATCGCGACGCCATACTGGCCGCCATCGGCATGTAGCGCGACCACAGTGAACTGGATCGGCTGGTGCCGCATGCTATTTGAATCGCAGGTGTCGCGGTTATGCTGGAAGACATGATTACTGTTCTCTTGGTTGACCGCATTCCCGACGATCGCAATATCGTCCACAAAATTCTTGCCGCCCATCCCTCATGGGAAATTGATACAGCGGATTCCACTGCCGAAGTCGTTCAGATTTTGGAGGAACGCGGCGCCGCAATACTTTTGGTCGATCTGGCCGTCGCGCAGGAAGATGACGGGGCATTTGTCCGGAAAATCCGGCAGACCCATCGCGATGTTCCCATCGTGGTCATGACGCCGAATCGCGCCGAGGACGCGATTGTAAAGACATTGATGCTCGGTGCCGCGAACTACGTGCCGCGATCGGATCTCGCGCGAGACCTCATCACGACTTTGGAGCGCCTGCTGGCCCTGAGCGGGACCGGCACGTCCGATGAAGCGCTGTTGAACTGCATCGACCGACAGGTCACTGAATTCACGTTGCCGAATCAGCGCCGTCTCGTCGCCCCGATGGTGGACTTTCTGCAGAAGTCGCTGATTCGCCTTGCCGTCTGCGGTCCTGACGACCGCGTGCGTGTGGGAACCGCGTTGGAAGAAGCGCTCGTCAATGCAATCATTCACGGAAATCTTGAAGTCGAATCTTCCGTACGCGAGCGAAGTCAGGCGGAATACGAAGCGCTGATCGCAGCACGTCGCATGACCAAGCCGTACTGCGATCGCCGCGTGTACGTCCGTGCGGAAATCACCTCGACCGCGGCGGTGTTTACGATTCGCGACGAGGGACCGGGATTCGACATGAGCGCCGTTCCCGATCCGACCGATCTCGCGAATCTGATGCGCGTCTGCGGGCGCGGCTTACTGCTGATGCGCGCCTTCAGTGACGAAATGCACCACACCGAAAAAGGCAATGAAGTTACCTTGGTGAAAAAGCGAACGGCAATCAGCGACCCCGCCGAATAGCCCACCGCGAACACGCTTTTTCCGCTTCGCGACAAGCTACGGCCGAGCACCATCGCCGCCGCGCTGCCCGCCACGCCGCGGACCGCGGTTTCCAGCAGCCCGCCGATTCCCGATTTTTTCAAGTTCACCCGCGTCGAGCACACCGTCGCCGTTTGCGTCGAGTCGATCCCAGTTCTCCTGCATGCGCGCCGGCGCTTCTTCCTTCGAGAGCTTTCCATCGCCATTCTTATCCATGCGCTTCATGCGTTCCTGCAGATTCCCTCGCTGCCCGGCTTCGCGACCCGGTTTTGCGTCTGCGACGATCTCGTCAGGCGTGATCTGACCATCGTTGTTCTTGTCCAGTTTATTCAACGATGCGGCGGCGTTCGCGATTTCCGTTTTGGACAGGACGTTGTCCGCGTCGGTGTCCAGCGCGCGCATCAGCGGTCCCCCGCCGCGGCCCTCTCGTTCCTTCGCCGGTTCCCCATTCTCACGATTTCCGCGCGGACGACGTGGCCCCGCGGCGTCAGCATCCGCGCCACCCTGACCGCGTTCTCCGCGGCGAACGCGTGCGGGTGCTTCCGGCGTCTGCGCTACAAACGCGAAATTCTCGCTGGTTCCGGTGACGGTTGTCTGTTTCTGATGACCACATTCCTTTTCCGCCCCGTTCATCCCCAGCGTCAACGCGAAGAGAAGACCACCCAAACCGCTTATCGCCGGCATCGCTCTTTTCATATCAAACTCCAATTGAGAAACGTACTTATTCGACCGCTGTCGAACCCTTCCATAAACGTCTGGTGCCGAACTTTATTGCCGCCAGACACTTGTGTGATGTTGTGTCCCCCGAAATCGGGGTTTCCCGTCAGGAAAAAATTCTGCCGAGCGGAGAAAGGCTCGCCGCCTCCCCGCCGTTATAGGAACTGCGTGAATCTGACATTTCCGTCAAAGCAATCGATCTGCAAGCAAGGAGTTCGTACATGCGAAAATTCAAGCGATTGGCATGGGGCCAGACACTGATTTCCACGGCCCTATTCTGCGGATGCGTGATGCCGACCCCGAATAACAACGGGAACGGGAACAGCAACACAAACACGAACAACAACGCCGGCTCCAATACCGCGCCGGTGGCAAATGCCGGAGCGGACCAGTCCGTCTCCCGAAATAGTGCCGTACAACTGAACGCGACCGGAAGTCAGGACGCCGACGGGGATTCGCTGCAGTTTTCCTGGACACAGACCGGAGGAACAAGCGTAACGCTGTCCAGTGCCACCGCAGCCCAGCCCACATTTACGGCACCGGCCGGCGCCGGGTCACTGACGTTTGAACTGGAAGTCAATGACGGCAACGGCGGTTCTGACGAAGATTCGGTAACAATCAATGTCACGGTTCCGCCAGCGTCCCTTTTCGTCGCCAATAACGACACCGGCCGGATTACGGTCCACCAGACGAACGCATTGGATGGCGAGGTCGCGCCCAGCGAGCGAATCGACGCCGGCGCAACGACATCCCTTTTTCAGGTGCGATCCCTCGTCGTCACGCCCGGCGGCACCCTGTTCGCCTCGCGGCAAAATGGTGGCATCGTGGCCTACGACATCGACGGACTCACCGAGGACGGTACCAAACCTGCCGACGCCGTGATCGAAGGAAATAGCACGGAACTCGATGCACCCATTTCGCTCGCGTACGACGCGGCGAATGATCTGCTGTTCGTGGGAAACGTCAACGCCGGCATGGGCGTGCTGGTGTTTGAAGATGTTTCCGAGAACAGCTTTAGCGGAAACGTCGCACCGGTGAGAATGTTCAGTCCGCCGGATCGCGCGCCGTTTGACAACCTGTCCATGACGCTGGACGCGCTGTGGCTTCATCAGGGAGACCTCTACGCCAGCGATACCTCGGGCCTGAACGTCAACTCCAGCCGGATTCTGGTATTCGCCGGTGCCGCGACAGCGGACGGCGAAGTCGCACCGATCCGCACGATTACAAGCAGTTCGTTCGACAATATCGAAGATATCACGATCGATAGCGGCAATCGACTCTACGTTGTCGACGGCACCAACGTCGTCAAAATCTTCGATGACGCGGCCACGGTCGACGGGAACTCAGTGCCAGGTCGAATGATCACAATCAACATGACCGTCGATCCGAGTATCCAGGGAATCGCGATCGGGTCTGACGGCACGGGTTATCTCGCCGACCGCGGCAATGACATCGTCTACACGATTGAAGACATTGCGGGCAGAAATGGAACCGTCATTCCGGATGCGATGCTCGAAGGCTTCGATTCGCGCATTGCCGGACCGCGACAAATGTTCCTGCTGGAGCCGTAAACCGACAAACGAACAAGTACACAGGATCACCCGACCTCCACGCTGTCGAAAGCTGCGTACCCGACCACGATCGGGTAACTCGCCGACTACCGTGGAGGCCTTTTTGTTCTCGCAAACCTGGCTCGGTTATCAGCATGTCGCGGCACACAGGCCGCACCGAACAGGCGACGTGCCCTAGTGGGACACGATCGTAGCCCGGAAGATCCGCCTTTTTGCGGCATTGGAGGGCCGGACGATTCCGCCCGAGCGACACCTGGAGGGCAGCCTACCGGCGGCGAATTGACCGATTCGGCTTTCCAGTGCTTGCAATTGCGGAAGCGATGTATACTGGAGCAATGCCTGACGCCAGCGACAAACCGTCCATCAGCGCTCCTCTCGCGCAAGAGCCCGTTCGCGGGCATGTCTCGATCGATGACGTTGCCAGCGCCGCCGGCGTGTCAACGGCGACCGTCAGTCGCGTACTGAACCGTCTGCCAACCGTGGCCCCCGCGACCGCGGACCGCGTGCGGACGGTCATGGCACAATTGGGATATCAGCCCAACCCGTTGGCGCGCGGTCTCGGATCCGGCAAAAGTCGAGTGCTCGGGCTGGCGCTGCCGCGCTTTCACGGCGAATTCATGTCATTTCTACTCGATGGTGCCGATGAGGAAGCGACGGCGCTGGGCTATCACCTGATGACCACTACCATCGTCCGCGAGGGTTCGGGTCAGCCGGGCAGCCGCGTTGCCGGTTCCGGACTTGTCGAAGGGATGCTCGTGGTGGTCACGGACATCGGTGATTCGTACGCCGATGAAGCCCGGGCCGCGGGATTGCCCGTTGTCGTACTCGATACGGATCTCACGGAAAAAGGCCTCGACAGCGCCGTCCTCGACAATGAGAAAGGTACCCGGGAAGCCGTTGAACACCTGCTGCGCTGGACGCCGGCCGCGTCCATCTTCTTTGTCGGCGGTCCCCATGGAAACTTCGACACGCAGCAACGGGCGCAGGCGTTTCGCCGCACGCTCTCGACGCACGGTGCGGCCGTCGCGGAGGGCCAGGTCTCCTTTGCGGATTATTCGCTCGAGTGGGGAAAAGAATGGCTCCTGCGCGCTGTGCAGCGCGGCACGCTTTTTCGCTCGGATTCCTCCGACAAATGTGCCGCTGTTCTCGCCGCGAATGACAAAATTGCCTGTGGCATCATTCACGGCGCAAAAGAAGTCGGTGTGCAGGTTCCCGAGCAGCTTCGCGTGGTGGGTTTCAATGATTCGCTGATCGCGCGGATCGTTCAGCCGCGACTCTCGACGGTGTCCTTGCCGATGGCCGAACTTGGGGCAACCGCGGTCAGGATGCTCGTCCGTCGCATGGAGCACCCATCCGCCGAGCCGGTCTGCCGCCGACTGCCGACCTCGCTGGTCATCCGCGAAAGCAGCACGGCGATTCGGTTTTAGGCTGCGGTTTATCACTGCACCGGTTCGCGAACTCCCGTATGGTTTGGAGCATCTACGAGGAGTCCGAGATGTTCCCGCTTCGTCGCCCCAGCCTTGTTCCCCCGATTTTCTGGCAGCGCACTTTCCTGTTGCGGGTCTGGTTCGTTGTCGTTTTCCTGATCCCGGCGGTCGTAGGAATGTGCGGGGCGATTTTTGATATTTTTCAGCTCGCGGGTCGCGGCAGCGTCCCGAACGATCACGGATATTTCATGTTCGTGACCGCGGCGACGGGCCGCAGGACCCCCTATCTTCCAACCATGCTCACCTGGTCGATCGCGGCGATTGCCCTGATCGGTGCGATCGGCTTTTTTGCGTCATATGCCCGGCTGAAGCGTCGCGTTTATCACGAAGTCTGGAAGCGGAAATTCTGCGTGTGCCTGACCTGTTACGGCGGTCTGCCCAGTAACCCTCGACTCCGCGTGTGTACCCAGTGCGATGCGTCCCTCCCCAAAATAGGTGTCGAGAAAGCTTGGAAAGAATGGTACGACTCCACGTGGGATGAATTCACATGGAGTGTGGACCACGAAGATTGGCCGCGAGACAGGTTTTACGGATATCGGCTCTAAGCGGAGTCGGCAAAATACTGATCTAGCCAACTCCGCGCGCCCCGGTTATGATCACTAACAGTTCAACTGCACCGTCATCCCGGCGGTTTCCGCGGCTGAGCGTGTTCCCTCCGGTGAGTTTTGAGATTGCGTGTCGACCGCGAACCGGAGCGGTGGGCGGAGATTTTGTATCCATGCGACGACGTCGCACTACGGCGAGGATTTCGTCTAGACAAGTGAATAGCGAGAGTGAAACATGAGCCAGGACCTGCTGAGGATTATCGATAGCATTTGCCGCGACAAGTCAATCGAACGCGAGTCGTTTGTCGCCGACCTCGAAAACGCCATGGCCAGCGCCATCCGCAAGGCGTATGACGCTGAGCTGGAGACGCCGGTAACGGTGCAGTTCGATCCCATCGGCGGAAATTTTTCCGCGACGATCGAAGACAAGGCAATTTCCGTCACGGAATTGGGACGCATCGCGGCGCAAACTGCAAAGCAGGTCATCATTCAGAAAACGCGCGAGCGCGAGCGCGTCAGCATTTATGATGACTTCTCCGAACGACGCGGCACCGTGCTCAGCGGCAGCGTTGTCCGCGTGGAGCGCGGCAATCTGCTTGTGAGCCTGGGGCGGACAGAAGGCTTCCTTCCGCGCAGCGAGCAGATTCCCGGTGAAACGCATCAGATCGGCGACCGCATCCGTGTGCTGATTCTGGAAGTCCGCGAACAGACCAATCAGGTCAAGATTATTCTTTCCCGTTCCCATCCGGAGTTCATTTTGCGCCTCTTTGAGGTTGAAGTCCCCGAAGTCGCAGAACGAATTATCGAAATCAAAGCCCTCGCGCGCGAAGCCGGCTACCGCACCAAGGTCGCGGTCTCCAGCATCGACGCCAAAGTCGACGCTGTCGGTGCCTGCGTCGGCGTACGCGGCAGTCGCATCAAAAACATCGTCGAGGAGCTTGGCGGCGAAAAGATCGACATCGTCCGCTGGAACGAGTCCAGCCAGATTCTGATTCAAAACGCCCTCAAGCCCGCCGAAGTCGCGGAAATCGCGCTCTGTTTTGAACTCGGCAAGGCAACCGTCGTCGTCAACGAAGATCAGCTCTCGCTCGCGATCGGCAAACGCGGCCAGAACGTCCGCCTCGCCGCGCGGCTCACCGGCTGGGACATCGACATCATGACGCCGGAGAATTATGACAAGAGCCTCGAAACGCTTTCGCGGATTGTGAAAACCGTCGAGGGTGCGGACGACGTACTCGTCGATAAGCTCGTCGCCGTCGGCTGCGTTTCCGTCAAGGACGTTGACGAAATCGGCGAAGACCCGCTCGTCAACGAGCTGGAGCTCTCGCCGGAGATGGCGTTCGCGATCGCCGAAGCCTGCGGCGAAGAAGTTATTCGTCAGGAAGAGGAAAAAGAGCGTATCGCGAAAGAAGGTCCGCCGCCGAAGAAGGAAGACAGCAAAAAGGCCGGTGCCGCGGCAACGGAAAATTCCAGCGGCGAAGGAGTGCCGACGGTTGACGGCGACATGGTGGCATCGGTGGGTGCAGCAGCGATCACCGATGTTTTCGACGCGTCGTCTCCCACCACCGAAACGGTCGGCGAAGCAACCGAACTGGCTGAATCGCCGGAAGGCAGCGAAGCGCCCGCGATTGCGGGCGGGCAGGAAGAAATCACGACGCTCAACGGCGGCGAAGCCGAAGATGCGACGCTCGCCGCCGGCCCGGAAGCCGCGGCGGTCGAACCGAATCTCGGCGGATCGGAAACGATGGCCGACGACCCCGACGCCGTCCCGCGCGATCGCGCCGGTTTTGTGCCGGAAGACTCGGTTTCAGAAGCCGCGTCGAACGATGAAACGGTGATCGACTCGGTGGCGATGGACGAACCCAATAGCGATTAGCGCATGCAGTCTCAGCTTTGCGCAACGATTACGCGGTGATCGCAAGCCGCTGTTCAAGTCCGTTCCCATGCGGCTCAAAACCCTCGTACAAGCGGGGGTTTTTACTTGTCAATTGGCACTCCCCAAAAAATGGTTGCCTGCATAACACGCGACTGAATTCCGGCTCGCACCTTCGTCAGTCGTCATTCCAATTTCAGTTCTTTCTCTATACTCGACGCCGCGAAAAGGTGCGTTTCCTGGGTGACGCGCCGTCGCGTGATCCGTGTGTCATTCGCGGAGCTTTTATGTACCGTCATCATCGTCGGATCAAACCCGTTGCGCTGGCCCGCTCCTGCTGGACATTCGAGCGCGGCGACGGCTTTATCGTCGCGGATGCGATTCATACGGGTCATTTGATCCGCCCGGAAGTCGCGACCTTGCTGCTGCCGGATGAAGCGGAACGACTCCGCGAGGAAGACTCCTTCACTGACCGCTGGGCCCAGTTGGTGCCGAACCACGTGATCGTGCACCTCTCGAGGTTTGAAGTCGATATGAACCGCCCGCGTGACAAAGCGGTGTATCAACGTTCGGAAGACGCGTGGGGTATCGAACTCTACACCCGACGCCCGCCCGCTGCGCTCGTACGGCGCTCGCTCGCGGAATACGACGCCTTCTATACGTTCCTCCAAGTTTACCTGGACGACATCATCCGCACCCCCGGCGGCTTTTTGCTGCTCGATTTTCATTCCTACAACCACAAGCGCGACGGCACGATTGCACCTGAAATCGAAAATCCCGAAGTGAATCTCGGCACCGGCAAGATGAACCGCGACCGCTGGAGCCACGTCGTCGATACCTTCATCGACTCCATGCGCACGTCGCGCGAGGACGGCGTCGAAACCGACGTCCGCGAGAATGTGCGATTCTTCGGCGGTTATCTCGCGGAATGGGTGCATGACAATTATCCCAAGAACGGCTGCGCGCTGGCGATCGAATTCAAGAAAACGTTCGTGGATGAATTGACCGGAACGCCCGACCTCGAAGCCATCGAGCGCATCGCGCAGCAAATCCGCACAATCCTACCTGCGCTGCGCGAGGCGTTTTTGAAAGCGCTGTAAATGGACCTGCTGCACGAACCATCCCCAGGCTTTTTCGACAAGCTGCGACAACAGCTCTCGCGCGGGCGCTGGGTCCTGCGCAAACTCCCCGGCGGCGGCCGCCTGCACATCGACCGGCAATTGCCGTTCCTTTGTGTGTACGGCGCAATCCGCAACGACTGGACCGAAGCGGGTGCGGACCTCGTGCGCACCCAGGCCTCCTACCTCGCGACCGGCCGCGACACGCCGCTGGACATCGTCATCGAACTCATCGCGTACATCCGCAATCTGCAAAAGAGGGAGCTTGGAGATTTTGCGATCTTCGAATTGGTCGAACACTGGCCCGAGCAGGACCAGCGAGACAAAAAGCAAGTCGTCGTGATTCAACCTGCATTCGAAATTGCCACTCCCGCCCACCGTTCCGAAAATTCAGTGGCAGCGTTGGAGTCTGCACTCCGCGATATCAAGATCCATCATCGCGCCGCGAAAGTTACCGCTGTCTCGGATGGATCACCGAGCGCATTGTTTCAGCACTACGCCAACCGCTTTCCCGACGAACAGCCGAAATGGCTGACCCTCCGCCTGGCGCCCATCTACCGTTCCCGCAGCGGCAAAAAGCAATACCCGATGATCTACTCCGGGATCGAAGTCGGCCTATCGCGTGCGTTGTTGAAGTCCGCGTTCGCGTTCACAAATGAACACACGGCGCTCGACCCGCCGCACCATCTGGCGCTCGGTCGCAAGGCCCGCGTGCGGGCAGCCTGGAACGTCGACCGCGCTTTGGAAAAAATCACCAATTCGTTCGACTTCCTGCGCTGCATCACGCCCGTGAACAGTCACAAAGCATGGGAAGCATTTTCCGCCAGCAATTTCGAAAAAATGCCGCGATTTCTGTACGTGCCGCTGCCCATCGACACCGAACTCGCGAAACGCAAGCTTTACGACATTCACATCGAGCGTGTGGAAGATCGCACGCTCTCGCGGCTGTTCCGCGAGAAACGCGCCGAACTTGAATTGCAACTCACCATGCTGCGCAATCGCGAGAAACGTAATTTTTATTTCGCCAGTCTCCAGCTCTACGGCGAAGTCAGGGAAACACTCGTCAACGCGGCGCATGAGTTGCTCGCGGCCCTTCCATCGGACGCCGACACGCCGCCGCATGAGAAAATGTCCGCGGCCGCCGTCGCGGAAGTCGCGGAGCGGCAGATCGCCGAATACCGCGCACACTTCGCGGCGTTCAACGGGTCCGTTCACGTGGCACCGGACAATCCTCCCGGCATGTCCGTTTCGCAGGGCAGGCTGCTGCTCTGCAGTCACACCGATTACAATCCCGCCCGCGTCATGCCGCTGCTGCACCACGAAATCGGCACCCACATGCTGACGTGGTTCAACGGCGTCGCGCAGCGGTTGCATTTGCTATGCTCCGGCCTCGCGGATTATGAATGCACGCAGGAAGGTCTCGCGGTGCTGGCGGAGTTTCTCGTCGGCGGCCTCGATCCCCATCGCTTGCGGCTTCTGGCCGGCCGCGTCGTCGCGTGCCGCAGTCTCGCCGACAATGCCACGTTCATCGACACCTTCCGCCTGTTGACTGAAAAGCACGACTTCGCACCCTACACCGCGTTCAGTATCGCGACGCGCGTTCACCGCTCCGGCGGCACTGTGAAAGACGCAGTCTATTTGCGCGGCTTACAGAAAATCCTCGAATATCTCGCGAAAGACGGCGACCTGCAGCCGTTCTGGCTCGGCAAGATCGCGCTACACCACGTGGCGATCATGCGCGAGTTTCTCTGGCGCGGCTTTTTCGTGCCGCCGCCGCTCGAACCGCTGTATTTGCAGGAAGAAATCGCGAAGGAGAATCTCGCGCGGTGTCGCGCCGGGCTTCGCGTGCACGAACTGGTCACCCCCCACAGTTAATCGGAAGACACATGCGCATCGGATTTTTTGTCAACAGCATGAAGGAAGAAGCGCCGCGTTATGCAACCACGCAAATTGCCTACGAAGCGTTCAAGCGCGGCCACGAAGTCTGGTACATCGACGTGGAAGGCTTCAGCTATCAGCCGAACGACGAGATTCATGTTCACGCCGTCGGACCGAGCGGAAAGTCGTTCAAAAGCTTCAACGAGTTTCTCGCATCCGCGAAAGACAAAAAGGCCAAACGGGCACAGCTCGACGTTGCCGAGTTCGACGTCGTCATGCTGCGCAACGATCCCGCCGCCGACGCGACCGAACGCCCCTGGGCCTCGACCGTCGGGATCGTATTCGGTCAGGAAGTCGCGCGGCGCGGCGTACTCGTGCTGAACGATCCGGTCGGATTGTCCGGCGCGATGAACAAGCTCTATTTCCAGCGATTTCCCGAGGAAGTCCGCCCGAAAACGCTCATCTCGAAGGACAGCAAGGAAATCAAGGCGTTCGTCGACGAGCAGAAGAGCAAGGTGGTCATCAAGCCGCTGCAAGGTTCCGGCGGCCAGAGCGTTTTCTTAATCCGCAAGGACGAAGGTGCCAACGTCAATCAGATGATCGAAGCCGTCAGCCGCGACGGCTACGTCATCGCGCAGGAATACATCCCCGCAGCCGCCAATGGCGATACACGCTTCTTTATCATGAACGGCGAGCCGCTCGCCGTGAAAGGCAAATTCGCGGCGATTCAGCGCATCGGCGGTGAAGGCGACATGCGCAGCAATATGCACCGCGGCGGAAAAGCGGAGAAGGCCGCGCTCACCGACGACGCGTTTCGCATCGCGGAACTCGTTCGGCCGATGCTGGTGCACGACGGCATGTTTCTCGTCGGCCTCGACATCGTTGGGAAGAAGTTGCTGGAGATTAACGTCTTCAGCCCCGGCGGGCTGTATAGCTGCGAAAAAACCCAGGGCGTGAAATTCACGCCCGCGATTCTCGATGCAATCGAACGCAAACTGGAATACGCCGCCCGTAATCCCGGCGTTTTCAAAAACGTCGAACTGGCGACACTCTAACTGACTGCTTTCGTAGCGCGGATGCTGGAATCCGCCAGCGCGATCGCCGCCAGCATGCTCTTCGATTTATTGATTGTCTCTTCATATTCGCGGGCCGGCACCGAATCCGCCACCACGCCGGCCCCTGCCTGTACGTAGGCGCTGAACGTACCGTCAGTATGCGGCTTCATGACCAGGGTCCGCAACGCAATGCACGTGTCCATATTGCCGGTGAAGTCGATATAACCGACTGCACCCGCGTACGGCCCTCGTCGCGTCGGCTCGAGTTCGTCGATGATTTCCATCGCGCGCACCTTTGGCGCGCCGCTGACCGTGCCGACTGGCAGCGTCGCGCGCAGCGCATCGATCGCCGTCAAGCCTTCGCGCAACCGACCCGTCACCGTACTGGAAAGGTGCATCACGTGGCTGTATTTCTCGACCGCCATCAGTTCAGTCAGCTTGACGCTCTGCGGCGCGGATACACGCCCGACGTCGTTGCGCCCAAGATCCACAAGCATCACGTGTTCGGCGCGCTCTTTCGGGTCCGCGAGCAGTTCTTCGCGCAACCGTTCGTCTTCTTCCGGCGTCAAACCGCGCTTCCGTGTTCCCGCGAGGGGCCGATTCGTAATCACGCCGTCCTCTACGCGACACATGATTTCCGGGCTCGCCCCAACCAGCACCACCTCGGGGCACTGATAATAGAACATGAACGGCGACGGGTTCACAACGCGTGAGGCGCGGTAAATATCGAACGGATTGCTCGCCGTGCGTACTTCCAAGCGCTGCGACAGCACAACCTGAAAGATATCACCGGCGCGGATGAACGCCTGACATTTCCGGACGGCTTCCTCGAATTCCACTTGTGTGAAATTACTGGTGTAGGCCGCGACACTCGGGATCACAGCAGGCATTTCGATCGGCGCAGTCACGTGCGCAGCGCGTAAGCGCTCCGCGATACCGCGAATTCTCCGGCATGCCGCTTCGTACGCTTCTCCCTGCGCCGCGTTCGTGGTCGCTTCGCAGATGTGCGCGTGCGCGACGATATGCAGCAATTTGTGGACGTGGTCGAAAATAACCACCGCATCATAGAGATCAAAAATCACATCTGGAAAATTGCGGTCATCCCGCGGTGCCTGTTTCAGCCGCTCGCTGTAGCGCACCACGTCATAGCCGGCATAACCCACGGCACCGCCGAGAAAACGCGGCAAGTCGCGCCTCGGCGCGGGTGTCACCGCCGCCAGATGCGACTGCAGGACCTCCAGCGGATCATGAGTAGACTCTTGCTGCACATCGCCCGACTCATGATCGACAATCGTCAGTGAATCGCCTTCGGCCCGATAGGTTTTTCGCGGTGCTGCGCTGACGAACGAATACCTCGCAACGCGCTCTCCGCCGACCACACTTTCAAACAGAAATGCGCGCGGCTCACCCTGGCCAAGTCTGGCGAATGCGCTGACCGGAGTGAGATCGTCCCAGATCAGCGTCGCGACAATGGGGATTGAATTGAAGCGCCGCGCTTCCTCGGCAAATTCGTGCAGGGAGGGTCGAAAGCTCAGTCCACTCACGATTGGCTTCCCATTTCGTTCCGCCTGAAACCACTTCCACGCAAAGCGCTGCAGATCATTTCAAGTTGCTGAGGGGCCCCCAGAATAATTGCAATATCGCCGGCGTGGATGCGCGTTGCGCCGGAATGCGACGTGATTGTCTTCGCATCCGCGGTGCGGATGGCGGCGATTGCTCCACCGCTGCGACCGATCGCCAGTTCCTCGATTGTCTTGCCCACCGCCGCCGCATCTGCCTCGACGCGCACCTCCTCGACCGCAAACTCCGCATCGCGTTCCGTGGTGAGGA